>NZ_JBHWGV010000032.1:36297-83534 GCF_042732955.1 Kitasatospora sp. NPDC059747
CGGAACCCCCGCGCACCCGGGGGTTCCGCCGCGCCGCGGCCACTCCGGCCGTGACGAAAGTGACCGACCGTCAACTCTCGTCGGCCGCAATGAAGATCAGCGACGCCGAGGCCGTCGCCACCCCACCCCTCGCCGAACTCGCCGGCCGCCTCGGCCTCACCCGCTTCGAGCGCGACACCCTGTTCCTGTGCGCGGCCGTCGAACTGGACCCCTCCATCACCCGCCTCTACGCCCTCGCCCAGGGCGACGAACGCCTCACCCACCCCACCTTCGGCCTCGCCCTCGCCGTCCTCCCCGACCCCGCGTGGGACGTCGTCTCCCCGCAAGGCGGCCTGCGCTACTGGCAGTTGGTCGAGATCGCCCGCCCGCCCGGACAGAGCCTGGTCGGCAGCGTCCTGCGCGCGGACGAGCGGGTCGTCAACCACCTCAAGGGCCTGAACGACCTCGACGACCGCCTCACCCCGCTCGTCGAGCGCTTCCGCCCCGGCTCCCCCGCCGACCTGCCGCCCTCCCAGCAGGCCGTCGCCGACGAGATCGCCCGCACCTGGCGGCGGCCCGGCGCACCCGTCGTCCAGCTCGTCGGCGCCGACGCCCCCGGCAAGCGGCTCGTCGCCGCCCGCGCCGCCGCCGAGAGCGGACTGCTCGTCTGCCGCCTGCCCGCCGCGCTGCTGCCCGCCGAACCCGCCGCACTCGACCACTTCGCCCGGCTCTGGCGCCGCGAGGCCGCCCTCCTGCCGCTCGCGCTCTACCTCGACGCCGAGGACACCGACCCCGCGGACCCGCTGCCCGAACGCTTCCTCGCCCGGGCCGGCGGCGCCCGTCTGCTCGCCGCCCGCGAGGGCCGCCCCGACCCGGACGGCGAGGCACTGCTCCTCGACGTCGCGCCGCCGACCCCGGCCGAACGGGCCCGCGCCTGGCGGGACTTCTACGGCCCGGTGCCCGAAACGGACGCGCTCGCCGCGCAGTTCGGGCTGGAGCTGCCCGCCATCCGCGCGGCCGCCGCCGTCGCCGACGGGGACCCGGCGGCCGCCTGGCGGGCCTGCCGGATCCGCACCCGGCCCCGCCTGGACTCCCTCGCCCAGCGCCTCGAACCCAAGGTCACCTGGGACGACATCGTGCTGCCCGAGGCCGGCCGGCGCGCGCTGGAGCGGATCGCCGACCAGGTGGCGCACCGCACCACGATCTACGAGACCTGGGGCTTCGGGGAGCGCATCACCCGGGGCCTCGGCGTGGCCGCGCTGTTCGCCGGCCCGAGCGGCTCCGGCAAGACGATGGCCGCCGAGGTGCTCGCCCACCACCTGCGCCTCGACCTGTACCGGATCGACCTGTCCGCCGTCGTCAGCAAGTACGTCGGGGAGACGGAGAAGAACCTGCGCCGCCTGTTCGACGCGGCCGAGGACGGCGGCGCGATCCTGTTCTTCGACGAGGCGGACGCGCTGTTCGGCAAGCGCAGCGAGGTGCGGGACGCGCACGACCGCTACGCCAACATCGAGGTCAACTACCTGCTCCAGCGCATGGAGGCCTACCGGGGCCTCGCCGTGCTGGCCACCAACCTCCGCTCGGCGCTGGACGGCGCGTTCCTGCGGCGGCTGCGGTTCGTCGTCGAGTTCGAGTTCCCCGGCCCCGAGCAGCGCCAGGCGATCTGGGCGAAGGCGTTCCCGGACCCGGCCCCGCGGGGCGGTCTCGACCTCGACCGGCTCGCCCGGCTCCAGGCGAGCGGCGGCATGATCCGCAACATCGCCGTCAACGCCGCCTTCCTGGCCGCCGCCGCGGGCACGCCGATCACCATGCCGCACGTCCTGTCGGCCGCCCGCAGCGAGTTCGAGAAGCTCGAACTGCCCATGACCGAACGGGACTTCGCCTGGGAAGGAGAGCGGCCGTGACGATCGAGCTGCACATCGACCACCTTGTTCTCGACGGCCTGGACGGCCTGGACGACTTGGACGGTCTGGACGGCCCGGACGGCTCGCGCGGCGCCACGGAGGCGATCGCCGCCGCCCTGCGCACCGAGCTCGCCCGCCTCCTCTCCTCCGCCCCGGCGGCGACGTGGCGCCCCGCCCGGGCCGGCGTGCTGCACGGTCCCGAGGTGACCGTCGGCGGCGCCGAGTCGACCGGACGCGAGCTCGCCGGATCCGTCTTCCGGGCGGTGCGCGATGGGCGCTGAACACGTCCACCGTCCGGCCGACCGGGCCTGCGGGAAGGCCGAGAACGCCGGCGCGCCCCTGCCCGCGCCCACCGCCGAGCGGATGGGCGCCGCCCTCGGCCAGGACTTCAGCGAGGTCCGTGTCCACACCGGCGCCGACGCCGACCGGGCGGCCCGCGGGGCCGACGCTCAGGCGTTCACCGTCGGCCACGACGTCGTGTTCGCCGACGGCGGCTTCGCCCCGGGCACCGAGCACGGCGACCGGCTCCTCGCCCACGAACTCGGCCACGTCGTCGAGCAGCGCACCACCGGCCCCCGGCTCGCCCGCCAGCCCGCCGGGCAGCCGGTCGCCCCGCCGGAGACCGACCGGGGGCTCTTCGTCGACGAGGCGACCCGGTTCCTGCGCGGCGCCGCCGAGTACTACGGCCTCTCCGGCCCGCCGGGCCCCGGCGGTGGGCCGCTGGTGCGGGTCCAGCCCGCCGCCGTCCCCGGCCGGCTGAAGGACTTCCTGCGGATCCGCGACGACGCCTCGACCGCGATCACCGCGGTGCTGGGCGGCGACCCGACGCGCAGCGGCACCCTCCGCAGGGCCTACGCCGACGCCGTCCGCACCCTGCTCACCGCGGCGGCCGCCGCCTCCCCCGGCACGACCACCGACGCGCTCTACCTCCGACACCAGCGGCTCATCCACGCCTGGGGCTGGCCCGAGACCCGCCTCGACCCGCAGCGGAACGTCCTCCTGGACACCCTGCCCGCCGCCGAACGGGCCCGGATCCGCGTCACCACCGACGACGTGACACTCGCGGGGATCGCCACGGTCTTCGGCCCCAACCCGCCCGTCCGCCCGCTGCCGCCGGACACCACCGTGACGCTCGCACCCACCATCCCCGCCGGACAGCGGACGGGCCTCGCCAACCTGGCCCGCTACCTCGTCACCGACGCCCCGCCGCTCCTCGCGCCGAACCGGAGCACCACGCTGCGCCTCGACCTCACCGCCCAGGGCGGCGGCCGGGGCACGTACCGGTTCACCGAGGTCGAGCACCCCGGCCCGCCCGTCCGGCGCGAGGTGCTGGTGGAGCACCTCGCGACCCTCGGGCCGGAGCGCGACCAGGGCCAACCGCGGCCGGGTGACAACGAGTTGTTCACCCGGCACCGGTTCGTCCGCGGCACCGCCTGGACCGACGGCGAGTACGCCCAGCTCCTCGGCGCGCTGGCCGCCGTCCCCGACGGCGTCCTCGGCCGGATCGAGCAGATCACGTTCATCCGCGTGGCCTCCCTGTCCTCGGGACACGACGCCGAGTACTCGCTCGCGGACCACACCGTGTCCGTCGCCGACAGCGCCTTCCAGGGACGGGCCGGCTCCCTGCGCGCCTTCCAGGGCCCGGACCAGCCGGGGAGCGGCTTCCAGCGGCTGATCGCGCACGAGCTCGGGCACGCGTACGACTGGGCGGCCCTGCGCACCGCGCAGACCGCCGCCGCCCAGGCCACCACGGCGCGCAACACCTTCCTCCAGCAGAACGGGCGGCCCCGGCGCGGCGGACAGTTCTCCATCCCGCCCGGCCAGACCGCCGCCTGGGACCGGGTCCGGCACGCCGACGACGACGCCCGGGCCGCCGTCGGCACGGCGCGCGGCGGGTCCGGCGCCCGCTTCGTCCGCGACCTGCGCACCGGGACGAACACCCTCACCGACGCCCTCCCCACGGGCGAGGCCGCCGCCTTCCGCACCGCCGCCGCCCAGGACGGCGACACCCGGATCACCACCTACGCCGACCGCAACTGGCGCGAGTTCTACGCGGAGTCCTTCGCCCTCTACCTCACCGACCCGGAGACCTTCCAGCGCCTGCGCCCCCACCTGTACCAGCACTTCGCCGACCGCCTGCCCGCCCCGGGGAGGCAGCCGTGACCGCCCGCGAAGTCGCCGAACCCGCCGACCGCACGCCCGTCCTCAGGCGCTGCGCCCACGAGTCCGACGAGACCCGGCTGCGCCGCGCCACCACCGCCACCGCCACCGCCACCGCCACCGGCACCGGCACCGGCACCGGGCCCACGCACGCGCCGCAGGCCGTCCACGACGTCCTCGACACGCCCGGCGTCCCGCTCGACCCGGGGGCCCGCGCCGTGCTGGAGCCGCGCTTCGGGCGGGACTTCAGCCAGGTGCGCGTCCACGCCGACGCCGCCGCCGGCGCGTCCGCCCGGGCCGTCGGCGCCCGCGCCTACACCGTCGGGCAGGACATCGTGTTCGGCGCCGGCCGCTACGCACCGGGCACCGCCGAGGGGCGGCGGCTGCTCGCCCACGAGCTGGCGCACGTCGTGCAACAGAGCACCGCCGGCCCGGCCCTGGCCGCCGCGCCGCTCGCCGTCGGCACCGTCGACGACCCGGCCGAGCACGAGGCCGAGCGCACGGCGGAGCGCGTCACGGCCGGGCACTCGGCCGCACTCGCGCCCGCCCCGGCCGCCCGGGTCGTCCGGCGCGCCCCCACCGGGACGTCGGTCATCGTGGACACCGTCGCGCCCGGCAGCCTCACCAGCCACGGGTTCGTCTTCGACGGCCGGGTGGACCGCGTCCAGTACCGGAACCAGGGCGACGCCGACCGGGCCCGGGCCAACCCCTCGGCCGGCGTGCCGGTCATGGACACCGGCCACGCGCAGGTCCGCTACGACGCGCTCACCCGCCGCCTGACACTGCCGCTCGCGATCGCCTTCCGGGGCGCGACGCCCGCCGAGATCACCGCGGCCGGCGCACTCGTCGACCCCGGCCAGAGCGCCCCGGCCTCCGTCGACCCGAAGCTCGTCGACCGCGTCGCCGCCCAATACCTCGACACCGTCAACACCGCGCTCAACGGCTGGTACGAGGTGGAGACGGAGGGCGGCACCGGGATCTGCGCGGGCCCGCCGATCCCGATCGTCGTCGAGGTGACCAAGGCCACCGGCGGCACGCCCGACTACACCGTGGCCGTGAGCGGCCTGCGCGGCCGCTCCTACGTGTCCCAGGCCACCGGCACGGCCCTGTTCTTCGCGGGCAGCGCGGACCGGCTGACCTACGCCCACGAGGCCACCCACATGGTGCTCGGCCACCCGGACGAGTACCGCGAGACGAACGCGCGGCTGCGCAGGGACCACCCGCTCCAGAAGGGCGACGAGCGCATCCGCGACGACTTCCCGCTGACCGCGAGCCAGTTCGACTACGGGAGCTTCGTCCTCCTCCACGAACGGCACTTCTCGTTCGTCCCGGTCTTCCTGCGCAGCGTGTTCACCCAGCTCGGCCAGCCGCAGTGCCGCCCGGTCCTGCACGCGCGCACCCGTCCGATCGTGCCCGAGATCCGCCTCTCCGGCAGCGTCGGGTACGCCTCCTACGGCCGCGGCGCGCTGGGCGCCACCGTCGGCGCCGACCTCGGGCTGGAGCTCGACCGCACCCGGGAGTGGCAGTTCTTCCTCGGCGCGCACGCCTCCGTCCTGGGCGCGCTGGACTACCGCAGCGCCTCGGCCTTCCTCGCCGGCGCCCGCTTCGGGATCGGCTACCGCAACCGCCCGGCCGCCGGCGGGCTCCAGCTCGGCGGCTACGGGGAGGTGGGCGCGGCCGGCGAGTTCGGCAGCCCGGACGCCCGCCGGACCCTGCCCTTCGTCGGCGGTGGGCTGCGGGCCGGCTACCAGAGCGGCCGCTTCGACGGCGGCAAGGCCGCCGACTTCGGCCTGGACCTCGGCGCCGGGACCCGCCTCGGGGACCCCGACCCGGTGCGCTGGTTCCGGATCGGCGTGGAAGCGGGGATCTCCTTCTGATGAGCGTACCGAGAAGCCCGAAGGAGGTGTCCCCGTGACCGCGTTCCCCGAGGCGTTCAACCCGGTGCGCGGCGGGTTCGTGCTGGTCGACCCCGACCGCGGCACGGTGCAGCGCACGATCCCGTTCCAGTACAACCCGGACACGCTCACCCGCACGCTCACCCCGCAGGGCATCGGCAGCGAGCCCGGCGACCGGCTGGAGGTGCTGCGGCTCAAGGGGCCGGCGCACGAGCAGTTCCGGTTCGACGCCGAGTTCGACGCCGCCGACGCCCCGGAGAAGTACCCGGACGGGCTCCACCCGGTGCTCTCCGCCCTGGAGTTGAGCATGTACCCGACGGTCGAGCAGCTGCGCCACGAGGACGCCCTCGCGCGGGCCGGGCAGATCGAGGTGGCGCCGATGGAGTCGCCGCTGCTGGTCCTGGTGCTCGGTCCCAAGCGGGTGGTGCCGGTGCGGATCACCGAGTTCACCGTCACCGAGGAGTTCTTCGACCAGGCGCTCAACCCGGTGCGGGCGAAGGTCGGGATCGGCGTGCGGGTGCTCACCGTGGACGACCTCGGCCACCAGCACCACGGCGGGGTGCTCTACCTGACCTACCAGGGCCGCAAGGAGGGCTTCGCGCAGTCCGTCCGCAATCCGGTCTCCGACGTCGGCACGCCGCGCGTCTGACGATCCCGCGCGTCCGACCGACCCCACGCGTCCGACCGACCCCACGAGGAGACAGCCGTGTTCGCCCTCACCAGCCGCTACCGCGCCCTGCCGACCGCCACCCACCGCCTGCCGGACGGGCGGACGGTGACGTACGTCCGGCGGCGCTTCCTGCCGCACCCGGAGGACCTCACCCTCCTGCGCGAACACGTCGTCGCCGCGGGCGAGCGGGCGGACCGGATCGCCTTCGCCGAACTGGGCGACGCCGAGCTCGCCTGGCAGCTCGCGGACGCCAACCGGGCCGACGACCCGGACGAACTCGCCGTCACCGGGCGGCGGTTGCGCGTGACACTGCCCGCCGTGCCGGGACCGGGCGCCGCCTCACTGCTCGTCCCCGGAGCGCTCCATGGCTAGGAGCGTCCAACTCCTGCTCCGGATCGGCGACATCGTCACCGCGCCCGCGCCGCAGCCGCTCATGGACGCGCTGCAGTCCGTGCAGGTGACGTCGAGCGCCGGGGCCCGCAGCGGCTTCCAGCTCACCTTCGCCGTCAGCAAGAAGTCCGTCATCACCCGGACGCTGCTGCCGGCCGGCCTGCTCGACCCGCCCGCCCGGGTGGTGATCGCCGCGATCGTCGCCGGTTCCACCGAGGTGCTGATGGACGGCGTGATCACCCGGCACGAGCTCAACCCCGGCGACGCGCCCGGCACCGGCACGCTCACCGTCACCGGCGAGGACCTCACCCTCCTCATGGACCTGCGCACCGAGCACGCCTGCTACCCGGCCATGCCGCACAACGTCCGCGCCACGCTCGTCCTGCTCAAGTACGCGCTGTACGGGGTCGTTCCGGTCGCCGTCCCGCCGATCGTCCCCACCGTCCCGAACCCGCTCGACCAGATCCCCGTCCAGTCGTCCACCGACCTCGCGTACCTGCGCAGCCTCGGCCAGGAGGTCGGGTACACCTTCTACCTCGTGCCGGGGCCGGCGCCCGGCACGAGCATCGCCTACTGGGGCCCGGAGGTGCGCATCGGCGTGCCGCAGCCCGCGCTGACCGTCAACTCCGGTGCGGCGGACAACGTCGAGCACCTGTCCTTCTCCTTCGACGGGCTCGCGCGCACGCAGTACACCGTCCGCATCACCGAACCCACCACCAAGATCGGCATCTCGGTGCCGATCCCCAGCCTCAGCCTCCTCAAGCCGCCGCTCGCCGCCCGCCCGGCCGTCGCCCTGCGCGAGGAACCGCTCGTCAAGGTCACCGACCGCTCGCTCACCGACGCGATGCTGCGCGCCGTCAGCGTCACGTCCCAGGCCGCCGACGCCGTGTCCGGACAGGGCAAGCTCGACGTCCTGCGCTACGGCCGCGTGCTCGCCGCGCGCGGCCTCGTCGGCGTGCGCGGCGCGGGCCCCGCGTACGACGGCCTGTACTACGTCGGCAGCGTCACCCACGACATCAAGCGCGGCGAGTACACCCAGAGCTTCACCCTCGCCCGGGACGGCTTCGTCCCCTTCACCGACCGGGTGGCCCCGTGACCGCGCCCAGCGCCAACCAGCAGCCCGACTTCCGCGACCTCTACCGCGGCGTCGTCGTCTCCAACTTCGACCCGCTGCAGAAGAACCGCGTCATGGTCCGGGTCGACGACGTCCTGGGCAACGACCCGTGCATCTGGGCCGTCCCGCAGTACGCGACCGCCGGGATGCACGTCGTGCCGGCCGTGCAGTCCGGCGTGTGGGTCAAGTTCGAGGACGGCGACGTCAACCGGGCCGTGTGGACCGGGTTCTGGCGCGGCGGGACGATCGAGCAGCCGCCGGTCGCCGCGCTCGTGCCGCCCGAGGTGCCGCAGGTCGTGCTCAGCACCCCGGGCGGCTCCTACGTGCTGCTCACCGACGCCACCGAGCCCACCGGCGGCATCCGGCTCCAACTGCACGGCGCCGCAGGGCCGTACATCAAGCTCAGCGAGGCCGGGATCGAACTCTCCTGCGGGCCCGGCCTCGCGAGCATCCGCCTCGCCGGCACCTCCGTGATCATCAACAACGGCACGCTCGTCGTACCGCAATAGCGCTTGGGGGACCACATGCCCGGCCTCGCCCTCCACACCGGAGCGACCATGACCTGCCCGCACGGCGGCACCGTGACCATCCTGCCCGCCGGGCCGCCCGGGGCGCTGGTCCAGGGGATGCCGGTCGCGACCAGCGCCGGCCGGCTCGTGATCGCGGGCTGCGCCGTGACGCCGCCGTGCGCGACCGTGCAGTGGGCGAACGTGTCCTCCGTGCTCGTCAACGGCGCGCCACTGCTGGTGCAGGCGCCGCCGCCGACCCCGCCGCCCGTGCCCGGCGGCGGGGTGTGCATCGGGTCGCCGACTCCCGCTCCTCCGCTGGTCCTTGCGATGCAGACCCTCGTCACGGGGCTGTGAGCCATGGACCCGGCCTTCCCCTTCCGCATCGACGGCCGCGGCCGCACCGCCGAGGCCGCCTACCCGGACCACGTGCGCGACATGATCGAGCAACTCCTGTTCACCACCCCCGGCGAGCGCGTCAACCGCCCCGACTTCGGCTGCGGCCTGCTCGACCTCGTCTTCGAGCCCGACAGCGTCGAACTCGCCGCCGCCCTCCAGGTCTCCGCCGAGGGTGCCCTGCACCGCTGGCTCGGCGACGTCATCGTCGTCGACTCGCTCCGGGTGACGGCCGAGGAGAGCACCCTGCGCATCGAGCTGCGCTACCTGCTCATCGCCACCGGCGAGGTCCGCACCGACGTCCTCGAAGGGAGCGTGGCACGGTGACGTGTTCGGACGAGCGGCGGCGCGCCAAGCTGCGCACCTCCGACCTCAACGGCATCGACAGCGTGGACGTCCTCGACGACGCCCTCGTCGTCGTCCTCTTCGGCAAGGCGCCCGCGGGCCTCACTCCCGCCAACTTCCGCATCGACGGCGGCGAGCGGATCACCGGCATCACCGTCACGGCGGTGCGCCGGGAGGCCGACGCGGAACGGGAGTTGGCCGACCGGCTGGTCCTCTCCGTCGACCGGCCCGGCGATCTCTCCGCCTACCGCCTGAGCGTCGTCCGCGCCGACCCGCACGGGCGGCCGAGCACCGACCCGTACCCCGGATTCGACTCCCGGTACGCGAGCGCCGCGTTCACCTTCCGGCCCGAGTGCGCGACGCTCGACTGCGCCCCCGCCGACACCTGCACGCCCGCGCCCCCGCCCGCGCCCGAGATCGACTACCTCGCCAAGGACTACGCGAGCTTCCGCCAACTCCTGCTCGACCGGCTCTCGTTGACCATGCCCGCCTGGACCGAGCGGCACGTCCCCGACCTCGCCATCACCCTCGTCGAACTCCTCGCCTACGAGGCCGACCGCCTCGGCTACCGCCAGGACGCCGCCGCCACCGAGGCCTACCTCGACACCGCCCGCCACCGCGTCTCCGTGCGCCGCCACGCCCGGCTCGTCGACTACGCCATGCACGACGGCTGCGCCGCCCGCGCCTGGGTCTGCCTGGAGACCGGCGAGGAACTCACCCTGCCCGCCGGGGACTTCCGCTTCCTCACGCTCGCCCCCACCGTCCTGCCCGAGCTCGGCCCCGCCCTGCTCGCCACCGACCTCCAGCAGCGCCGCCACCTGCCGCCGTACCAGGTCTTCGAACCCGTCCACGCCGAACCCGTGCCGCTGCGCCCCGCCCACAACCTGATCCACGTGTGGACGTGGGGCGACGCCGAGTGCTGCCTCCCGGCCGGTGCCACCTCGGCCTCCCTCGCCGACGGTTCACCGGACCGCCGGGCCCTGTGCCTGCGCCCCGGCGACGTCCTGGTCTTCGAGGAGGTCCTCGGCGCCAGGACGGGCGCCCCCGCCGACGCCGACCGCACCCACCGCCAGGCCGTCCGCCTCGTCTCCGTCACCGAGGACCTCGACCGGCTCTACGACCAGCCCCTCCTGAACGTCACCTGGGCCCACGAGGACGCGCTGGCCTTCCCGCTCTGCGTCAGCGCGCGCGGCGGCCCCGACTGCACGGACCTGGAGGTCGGCGTCGCGCGCGGCAACACCGTGCTCGTCGAGCACGGCGCGAGCATCGACTGGTGCCACCAGCCGGCGGAGCCGATCGACGTGCCGGTCGCGCCGGCGCAGGAACCCGGTTGTCCTTCGTGCTGCGCAGACGACACCGTCGGCCGGCCGGCCTACCCGCCGCTGCCCGTCCGCTTCTCCCCCGCGCTGCGCCTGCTCCCCGTGACGCAGAGCGCCCCCTTCCCCACCGACCCCGTCATCGCCGCCGCCCAGGCCGCGCGCCTCCTCGGCCTGCCCGACCGCGCCGGGCAGCGCCTCACCGCCATCTGGCACCGCCTGTCCCCGCACGACGGCACGCTCACTCCGGCCGAACGCGCCTACCTGGTCGTGCTGTTCGGCGAGGCCGTCCTCCAGCGCCTCGGTGCCGACGACCACCCGCGCGAGGCGCTGCGCACCCTGCTCGCCCGCTTCGACGACCTCCTCGCGGCCAAGCTCGCCCGCCTGCGCGAGCTCGTCCGCCGGGCGAGGGCCGGCCAGGTGCTCCGGCACGACGCCGAGGGCTGGGAGCTCGGGCAGAGCTGGGGCGAGGACGAGGCCGCGCACCTCCGCGAGGACGACCCCGCGTTCCGCGGCCCGGCCGCGCTCGCCACCGCCCCCGACCCCCGCGCCGCGCTGCCCGCCGTCTGCCTCACCGACCAGGACGGCCAGGACTGGCACCCCCGCCGCGACCTGCTGGACAGCGGCCCGGCGGACCGCGACTTCGTCGGCGAGACGGACGACGACGGCGTCCTGCGGCTGCGCTTCGGCGACGGCCTGAACGGCGCGGCGTTCCCCCTCGCCGATGCCCCCGGCGCGCAGTGCACCGCCCGCTACCGCGTCGGCAACGGCACACCCGGCAACGTCGGCCCCGAGGCGATCAGCCGGATCGTCCTCCGCGCCACCCACCAGCACGGCATCCGCGCAGTCCGCAACCCGCTGCCCGCCGCCGGCGGCGTCGATCCCGAGCCCGTCGACGACGTCCGCCGCCTCGCGCCGGTCGTGCCGACCACCCGGCTCCTGCGCGCGATCACCGCCGACGACTACGCGGCGCTGGCCGCCGCCGTCCCGGGCGTCCGCCGGGCGGCGGCGGACCTCCGCTGGACGGGCAGCTGGTACGAGGCGCAGGTGGCCGTCGAGGCCTTCGGCACCGAGACGGCCCCCGGCGCGCTGCTCGACGCCGTCCGGGCGGCGCTGTTCCGCTACCGCCGGATCGGCCACGACCTCGCGGAGTTCACCGCGACGCTCGTTCCGCTCGACGTCGCGCTCCACGTGCGGGTCGAGCCCGGCCACGTCGCCGGGCACGTCCGCGCCGGGCTGCTGGCCGCCTTCGCCGCGCTCTTCGCCCCGGACGCGCTCGTCTTCGGCGACCCCGTCCGGGTCAGCCGGCTGGTGGCAGCGGCGGCGGCCGTCCCCGGCGTGCAGCACGCCGAAGTCACCCGCCTGCACCGCCTGTTCGCCGATCCGGCCGACCGCGGCGACGCGCTCACCAGCGGGGTGCTGCCGATCGGTCCGCTGGAGGTCGCGCAGCTCGACAACGACCCGTCCCGGCCCGAACACGGCCGGCTCGCACTCGACTTGGAGGGCGGCCGATGACCTGTACGTCCGGCTCCTGCGCCGACACCTGCTGCACGGGCGGCACCTGCTGTACAGGCGTGGAGGCCGTCACGCCGACGCCCGTCTTCAACCCGCCCGGGCAGCCTGCGCTCGCCTACCGCGCGGGCACCTACGCGACCTTCCGCGCGTCCATGCTCGCCCGGCTCTCCAGCCGCCGCGCCCTCGACCCGCTCACCACCCGCGAACCGGACGACCCCGCGATCGCCCTGCTCGACTGCTGGGCGGTGGTCGGCGAGGTGCTCACCTTCTACCAGGAGCGCATCGCCGACGAGGGCTACCTGCGCACCGCCACCGAGCCGGAGTCCCTCGACCACCTCGGCCTGCTCGCCGGCCACCGCCCCCGCCCGCCGCTCGGGTCGAGCACCCACCTCGCGTACACGCTCGACCCGGGGGCGCACACCCTCGTCCCGGCCGGGTCCGGGGTGAAGAGCCAGGCGGCGGCCGGGCAGCTGCCGCAGACCTTCGAGACGAGCGAGGACCTCGTCGCCCGCGCCGAGTGGAACACCCTGGCCGTCCGCCTCGCCGACCCGCCGGACATCACGCGCGAGAACATCGACTCGGCGCTCGTCACCTTCGCCGTGGACGGGACGACCGCCAACCTCCGCAAGGGGGACCGGCTGCTGTTCACGTTCGCCCCGACCGGCCTCGCCGCCGACGTTCACGCCCGGACGGTCGCCGAGTCCGCCGTCGACTTCACCGCCGGACGGACCCAGGTCACGCTCGTCTCCACCACCACACCGCTCGGCGCGTTCACCGCCGCCGTCGCCGCCCTCGCCGACGCCGTGCGCACCGCCACCGGGGACGCCGTGACCCGCACCGACCCGGTGGCGGCACGCATCGCCAGCGACATCCTCACCCCGCTGGCGGCCCTGCTCCTGCCCACGCTCACCCCGGCCGGCGCCCTGTTCGAGGTCGCCCCCGAGCTCCAACGGCTCACAGAGGCCGTGGCATTGGCCGCCCGCGGCGCGAGCTGCGCCCTCGCCGACTGGCTCGGGTCCGACTCCACCACCACCCCGAGTGCCGTCGCCACCGTCCGGAGCGACGGCGCCGCCCTGCTCGTCCTCGCCGCCCGACTGGCCCGCCGGACGGACCCCGAGCTCACCGGACTGCGCTCGCTCGCCCGCTCGCTGGTCTGCCCGGTGAGCTGCGAAGCCGACCTCACGGACGGGGGCGACGACTGCCCCGACCCCTACCAGGCCGTCGGGCTGGTCGCGTTGACGCCCGTCCTGCCGGCCCTGCGCCGCCCGCCGTCCCGCCCGCCGACGTCGGCACGCGCCCTGGACACGTCCGTCCGGCAGCTGTTCCGGCCCGACGCGGACGCCCACCTGCGGCTGCTCGCCGCCGCCGACCCCCGGCTCAGCGGGCTGTACGACGCGTGGCGGCGCGAGCGGATCGCCGACCCGCCGCCGCTCGCCGGGCTCGTGGTCCTGCGGGTCCGCGCCGCCGTCGCGCTGGCCCGGCGGAAGACGCCCGCCTCCGACAACCGCGTCGACCAGGTCCTCCTCGACTCCGTCCACGACACGGTCCTCCCCGGGCGCCCGGTCCTCGTCGGCACCGGCGACGGCACGGACACGCTCGTCCTCTTCCCCGACCGCGTCCTGCCCGCCCAGCTCGACGTGACCGACCCGAGCGGCAGGAAGATCGGCGAAGTCACCGTCACCATGCTGGAGTTCGACACCCCGGTCGAGGCGTCGAAGCTCGCCAGGGGCACCCCGCTGTGGGCCCAGGGCGAGCCGCTCACCCCCGTCGGCCCGCCGATCCCCGACGACGTCGGCGCCGCCGCGATCGACCTCGCCCAGTGCTACGACGGCCTCAAGCCCGGCCGCTGGATCGTCGTCTCCGGCGAACGCACCGACGTCCCGCACACCAGCGGCGTGCAGGCCGCCGAACTCGCCATGATCGCCGGCGTCGGCCAGCGGCTGGACCGGACGGTCGACGGCGAGCCGGTGCTCCAGCGCGGCCAGGGCCCGCAGACCCGCCTCCTGCTGGCCAACGACCTCGCCTACACCTACCGCCGGTCCAGCGTCACGGTCTTCGGCAACGTCGTCGCCGCCACCCAGGGCGAGACCCGCGACGACGTCCTCGGCAGCGGCGACGCGAGCGTGCCGGGCCAGGCGTTCCCGCTGCACTTCGTCTCCGACTCCACCCCGCTCACCTGGACCGCCGCCGACAACCCCCTCGGCGCGCAGAACTCCCTCACCCCCCGCGTCAACGGCGTCGCCTGGCACGAGACCCCGGCCCTCGCGCTCAACGGCCCCAACGACCACGCCAACGAACTGCGCGGCGCCACCGTCGCGTTCGGCGACGGCGTGCACGGCGCCCGGCTCCCCACCGGCACGCAGAACGTCACCGCCCGCTACCGCACCGGCGCGGGCGCCTCCGGCAACCTCCCCGCCGGCAAGGTCAACCAGCTCGCCGCCCGCCCGCTCGGAGTCAGCGCCGTCACCAACCCGCTGCCCGCCACCGGCGGCGCCGACGGCGACGGCCCCGACGACGCGCGCACCGTCATCCCGCTGCGGCTGCGGGCGCTCGACCGGCTGGTGTCCGTCCAGGACTACGAGGACTTCACCCGGGCCCGGGCGGGCATCGGCAAGGCGAGCGCCGCCAAGCTGTTCGACGGCACCCGGGAGGTGGTGCACGTGACCGTCGCGGCGGTCGGCGACGCGCCGGTCGACCCGCTGTCCGACCTGTTCACCACGCTCGAACGCTCGCTGGTGGACTTCGGGGACATCGGCGTCCCGGTCCGGGTGGCCGCGCGGGAGCTGCGGCTGATCATTCTGGACGCGGGCGTCAAGGTGCTGCCCGACCACGCGTGGGAGCTCGTGGAACCCGCCGTCCGGGCGGCGCTGGCGGCCCGGTTCGGCTTCGCCGCGCGGACGCTCGGGCGGCCCGCGTACCTGAGCGAGGCGATCGCGACGATCCAGGGCGTCGAGGGCGTGGACTACACGGACGTGCACGTCTTCGCGGACGTACCCGGCGACGTCACCCCGATCCAACTGGCCCAGCTGGCCGCCGGATTGACCACGGCCAACGCCTGCCTCCCGGCACTGCCGGCCCACTTCGAGCAGATCCGGCACCGGATCCTCCGCGGCGACACGCTGACCACGGTCGCCCAGCGGTACGGCCTCGGCATCGCCGAACTCGCCGCGCTCAACCCGGCGTTGGACTCACCCAAGCTCGACATCGGCCGCCACCTCACGGTGTACCGCGGCATCCGCCCCGCACAACTCGCCGTCCTCCCGGCCGACGTCCCCGAGGCCCTCACCCTCCGGAAACTCTCATGACCCTCCACACCCCCACCCCCCGGAGAGTCCCGTGACCGCCGACCGCCTGTACGACCTCCTCCCCGCCGTCGTCCGCACCCGCGACGCCGAACAGGGCCGGCCGCTCCGGGCGTTGATCGGCGTCATCCAGGAGCAGGCCGACGTCATCGAGGCCGACATCGACCAGCTCGCCGACGACTGGTTCATCGAGACCTGCCAGGCCTGGGTCGCCCCCTACCTCGGCGAGCTCGTCGGCTACCGCGTCCTGCCCGGCTCCGCCGAGGCCCTGAGCACCCCGCCCGGCGGCACCCCCACCGAGGCCGCCCGCCGTCTCCTCGCCGCCGTCGCCGGCCGCCGCGACGTCGCCCACACCGTCGCCAACCGCCGCCGCAAGGGCACCCTCGCCCTCCTGGAGCAGCTCGCCGCCGACGTCGCCGCCTGGCCCGCGCACGCCGTCGAGTTCCGCACCCTCCTCGGCCTCACCCAGCCCGTCCGCCTCCTCGGCCGCGACCCCCGCGCCGATCGCCGCCGGCTCGCCCGCGGCCGCACGGCCGACCTCCACGCCGTCGACGAACTGGACCGCCTGGGCGGCCCGTTCGAGCGCACCGCCCGGACCGTCGACGTCCGCCGCATCGACTCGGCCCGCACCCAGGGCCGTTACAACATCCCCGAGGTCGGCCTGTTCCTCTGGCGGCTGCGCCCGTACCCCGTCACCCGCGCGCCCGCCCACTGCGACGACCGCGCCCGCACCCACTTCACCTTCAGCGTGCTCGGCAACAGCGCGCCGCTGATCGTCAGCCCGGTCAACGCCCCCGGGGCGCGCCTCGCCGACGAGAGCGCCGTGCCCGCGTTCATCCGCCGCCGCGCCTTCGCCGAGCGCACCGCGCAGTTCTACGGCCCCGGCAAGAGCCTGTGCGTCTACGTCGGCGACGAGCCCGTGCCCCTGCACCGGATCGTGCCCGCCGACCTCACCGGCTGGCGCCACCACCCCGCCAACGACCAGGTCGCGATCGACCCCGTCCTCGGCCGGATCGCCTTCCCCGCCCGCCACGCACCCACCGAGGGCGTGTGGGTGGACTACCACCACGGCTTCAGCGCCGACCTCGGCGGCGGCGAGTACGTCCGCCCGCTCGGCCTCCGCCGCCCGCCCGCGTTCTACCCGGTCGGCAAGGGCCACCAGCTCACCGGCATCGACGCCGCGCTGCGCCGCTGGCAGGCCGACAAGGCCGCCGACCCGGGCGGCAGGCACGAGGCCGTCATCGAGATCACCGACAACGGGGACTACCTGGAGCACCTCGCCGTCACCCTCGACCCCGGCGACCGCCTCACCATCCGCGCCGCCCAGCGGACCCGGCCGCTCGTACGCGTCCTCGACTGGAGCAGCAACCGCCCCGACGCCCTGCACGTCATCGGCCCCGGCCCTGCGCCCGGCGGGAAGCCCCCGTGCATCACCTTCGACGGCCTCCTCATCGCCGGCCGCGGCCTGCGCGTCTCCGGCGGCGTCGGCGCGGTCACCGTCCGCCACTGCACGCTCGTACCCGGCTGGTCGCTCGACCA
Source organism: Kitasatospora sp. NPDC059747 (assembly GCF_042732955.1). Taxonomy (NCBI): domain Bacteria; kingdom Bacillati; phylum Actinomycetota; class Actinomycetes; order Kitasatosporales; family Streptomycetaceae; genus Kitasatospora; species Kitasatospora sp. NPDC059747. Next base: position 53,329 of record NZ_JBHWGV010000032.1, read on the forward strand.
GGAGTGCAACCCCGAGCACGTCGAGGAGGCGAGCATCGAACTCGCCGACACCCCGGCCTGCCTCCGGGTCGAGCACAGCATCCTGGGCCCGGTCGTCGTCAACGCCGACGAGGTCCACGCCGAGCCCAACCGCGTCTCGCTGCGCGACAGCGTCCTCGATGCCACCGCCCACGGCCTCGCCGCCCTGTCCGCCCCGGACCGCCGCCCCGCCCACGCCGTCGTCGACCTGCGCCGCACGACCGTCCTCGGCTCGGTCCTCACCCACGCCGTCGGCCTCGTCGAGAACACCATCGTCACGGGCTGCCTGCACGTCGACCACCGCCAGTCCGGCTGCGTCCGCTTCACCCGGCTCGGCCCCGGCTCCCGCACACCCCGCCGGTTCCACTGCGTCGACGGCCCGCCCCTCCCCCGCTTCACCAGCACCCGCTACGGCACCCCCGGCTACGCCCAACTCGCCCAGGACTGCCCCGACGTGATCCGGCGCGGGGCCGACGACGGTTCCGAGATGGGCGCCTTCCACGACCTCTTCCAGCCCCAGCGCGAGGACAACCTGCGGCTGCGCCTGGCCGAGTACACCCCCGCCGGCTGCGACGCCGGCCTCGTGATCGTCACGTGACCGCCCCTTAGGAGCCCGTCCATGCAAGGCGACTTCTCCCGCACCACCTTCGACCCGGGCAAGCACTACTCCGCCGTCCTCACCCAGCAGGGCCGCGTCCAGCTCGACGCCGACCTGAACGAACAGGGCGCCCTCCTCCTGCACCAGCTGCGCACGACGATCGCCGACCTCCTCGGCCCGGCCGTCGCACCCGCCGTCGGCGGCGGCTTCGCGATCGACGCGGTCACGGGCAGGAAGCCCCAGGAGGACCTGAAGATCCCGGCGGGCCGGATCTACGTGGACGGCATCCTGGTCGAGAACGAGCTCGACACCACCTACTGGACCCAGCCGGACCTGCGCCTCGACCCGACCGACCCCACCGCCCAACTCCCCCAGGACAAGCCCTTCGTGGTGTACCTGCGGGTGTGGGAGCGGCTGGTCACCTCCCTCCAGGACCCGGCGATCCGCGAGGTCGCCCTCGGCGACCCCGGACCGGACACGGCGGCCCGCGCGAAGACCGTCTGGCAGGTCGCCGCACTCCCGGTGGCCGCCGCCACGACCGCCGACGCGCTGACCGAGTTCGCCACCCGCCTCGCCGCCTTCCGCCCCACCGGACGGCTGCGCGCCGGTGCCAAGCAGCCGCCGGCCGTCCCCGAGGACCACTGCGCACTGCCGCCGGACAGCCGGTTCCGCGGCCCGGAGAACCAGCTCTACCGCATCGAGGTGCACACCGGCGGCCCCGCCTGGCCCGCCACCGCCGGCCCGAGGTCGCGCCGCGGCTTCCTCCCCGGCGCCACGTTCAAGTGGTCCCGGGAGAACGCCTCCGTGGTGTTCCCGGTCACCGCCCTCCACGGCGCGGTCGCCACCGTCTCGGCGCTCGGCCGGGACGGCAAACTCGGCCTGGAGGTGGGCGACTGGGTCGAACTCGTCGACGACACGACCGCCGGGCACGTCGCCGACGACACCGTCCTCACCGGCCCGCCCCGGCCCGCGCCCCGCCTGCGCCAGGTCCTCGCGATCGACGCCGTCGACCTCCTCGTCACCCTCGACCGGCAGGACGGCGACACCGACTGCGGCCTCGGCCCCCACCCGTTCCTGCGCCGCTGGGACCACCTCGCGGCGGCGGACGACGGCGCGCTCCCCCTGGTCGAGAACACCTGGCTCGACCTGGAGGACGGGGTCCAGGTCCGGTTCCAGCCCGCCCCGGGCGCCAAGACCGGCACCTACCGCCGAGGCGACCACTGGCTGGTCCCCGCCCGCACCGCCATCGGCGACGTCCTGTGGCCCCAAGGCGCCGACGGCCCCGCCGCCCAGGCCCCGACCGGCGTGCAGTACCACTACGCCCCGCTCGCCTACGTCAACGGCGCCACCATCGACGCGTCCCCCCGCAAGACCTTCCGCCCCCTGGGCAGTTGAGCCCTGTCGACCGGCAGTCCCGGACGCACCGGCGAGTGGGCCGGCAGCCGGTCGAGGGCTGTCGGCCCACTCACCTCACAGGGGCCTCGCGGCTCACAGGGCCTTGAGGGTCACAGGGTCTTGAGGGTCACAGGGTCTTGAGGCCGCTCAGCAGGGCCGTGCCGACCGGGCTGCCGAATCCCGTGCAGGCGTCCCAGCCGGGCCCGGCATCGTAGGCGCCGTTGCTGCCCTGGGTGATGTCGCGCAGGATGCCGGTGGAGAGCTTCGTGTAGAGCAGCGGGTTGAGGAAGCCGACCGGTGCGCTGAGGCCCTCGTTGACGCGGCTGAGCAGCGCGGCCCAGAGCGGTGCGGCGGCGCTCGTCCCGCCGATCGGGTAGAGGCCCTGGCCGTCGACGGCCGGGATGACGACGCCGGTCACCAGGTCGGCGTCGGCGGCGACGTCCGGGACACCGCGGCCGGCGCTGTGCGGCGGGTTGGCCGAGTGCGGCACGTGGGCGTCGGACTGCCACGGCGGCACGGGGAACCAGCGGCTCACGCCGCCTCCCGTGGCGAACCCGGGGCCCTGGTCCCAGACCGTCTCGCTGGCGATGCCGCCCGTGTTCGCCACCAGGCTGGTGCCGCCGACACCGAGCACGTGCGGGCTGGACGCCGGGAAGTCGGCGTGGGCCTTCAGGTCGTTCGCGTCGTCCCTGGTGCCGTCGTCGCCGGAGGCGCAGCAGATGCTGATGTTGCGGGCGCCGGCCTGGGCGAAGGCCTGGTCGGCGGAGGTGATGGCCATCCGTGTCCACGCCGAGTTGGCGGAGTCCTCGGGGTTGCCGTAGCTGCAGGAGATCACGGTGGGCTTGTTGACGGTGTCGGTCACGATGGTGTGGATCGCGTCGACCCAGCCCTGCTCGGTGAAGACCGTGAAGTAGACGACGATCTTCGCCCCGGGGGCCAGGCCGCCGACCATCGCGAGGTCGAGCATGATCTCGGGCGTGCTGTCGGCCGGGTCGCTGCCGTCGTCGCTCCCGAGGTCGTTGCCGGGGCCGGCCACCACCACGTCGGTGATGTCCGGCATCGGGTTGCCGAGCACGTTCACGAAGTAGTTGCGCAGGGCGTCGATGCTGTAGCCGCCGGAGGGCCGGCCGGGCTGGGTCATGCCGTTGAAGGCGAGCACGGCGATGCACTGGCCGGCGCCGGTGGTGCCCACGGGGAACGAGTAGTGGCGGCCGAGCTCGGTCGGCAGGAAGGTGCCGGCCGGGATGCGGGCGCCGGCGACGGCCGGGATCGTCGCACGGGCGGCGGTGGCCTGGCGGGTGCGCAGGTCGGCGCCGATCGGGCGGTTGTCCAGGCCGAGGACGCCGGTGACGATCCCGTCGAGTTCGGCGGGTACGTGGACGGCGCCTTCGCGGCCGCGGTAGGTGTGCCACCGGCTGTCGCGGCCCTGGTAGCGGTAGCGGGCCAGGGTCACCTGGAACGCGTTCGAGATCTGTTCCACGGTGCCGGTCAGCTGCACGCTGCGGGCCGGCTCGTTGACCGTGCCGAGCGTCAGCCCGTGGTCGAGGGCGAAGGCCTTGACGGCGGTGATGTCGGCCGGGGCGGCCCGGTAGGCCCGGTCGACCTCGCCGTGGTCGGCGGGCTTGCGCTTGGCCGGTGGTGTGAGCGCGAATTCGAGGAGGTCGGGCGGGGCCGGCGCGGCCGGGTCGCGGCGCAAGTAGACGGTGACGGTGAGTGGTTCGGAGAGGTTGGCCGGGCCGACGACACTGGCCCCGGCGCGCGGGGTGCGGTCACTGTCCGGGATGGGGAGGTACGGGCTGCGCGGCATGATCGCCTCCAGATGCTTCCACACGGAGCTCTGTACGTGTATCGCGCATATGTACTTTGTATACCCAGCTTCATCCTCGCCCGCAGCAGGCGTCAAGCGTTCCGGCCAGGGAGTCCGGCCGGGATAGGCCGGATGTTTACCCCGTATCCCTACCGTGCATTTTCCCGCCCCGCGCCCCCGGTGCGGGCCCGGCAGGATCAGCGGAGCCGGGCGCGCGCGATCCCGTCGTCCGCGCCCGGGGCCGCCTGCACCGCCGCGTCCAGCAGGCGCCGCATCCCCGGGGAGGGGTTCACCCCCAACTCCCTTTGGAGCAACAGGCGGTAGGCGTGGTAGGTGTGGATCGCCTCGCTGTAGTTGCCCTCGGCGAGGTGGATCTCCAGCAGCAGCCGGTGCGGACTCTCCCGCAGGGGCTCGGCGCGCAGCGCGGCGTGGACGGCTTCGAGGGCGGCGGCGTAGTCGCCGGCGCGGAGGTCGCGCAGGGCGAGCTTCTCCATGGTGTGGAGGTAGAGCTGGCGCAGCCGTTCGCGCTCCAGCAGCACCCAGTCGTCGTACCAGCCGGGCAGGAGCTCGCGCGGGCCGCCGGCGAGCAGTACGCGCGGGTCGCCCGTCCCGGACTCTCCGATGCCGCCGAGCAGTTCGTCGACGTCGAGGCGCACCGAAGCGTGCAGCCGCAGCGTCTCGCCGGCGGCGGCGAGCACCGGGGCGGCGAGCACGGGCGCGCCGGACTGCTGGAGGCGCCACAGCGCCGTCCGCAGCCGGCCGGAGGCCTTGGCCTCGTCGGACTCCGGCCACAGCGTGCCGGCCACGAGGGCGCGGTGGGCCTCGCGGCGCAGGGCGACGAAGGCGAGGAGGCGTTGGAGCGTCCTGGTCAGGTGGACGGGTTTCGCCCCGCAGTCGAGCGCGAAGCCGTCGAGCAGCCTCAGCCGAGCGGAAACAGCCATACACCCGCCCCCTCATGCCCTCATGGATGTCCGCGTACGATCATGCCCCGCTGCGGCGCCCTCACCCCGAACGTCACGAATTCACCCTTTCGAGCGATTCCGTCACTCCGGGCTGACGTCGGGCCCGCGCCGGGCCCGCGCCTCGCCGTACGCGGCCAGGACCCCGAGGTAGCGGCGGCGGACGTCGTCCCGGTCGGTGGCCTCGGCCACCGACTCCTGGTTGAGGCGTTCGATCATCTCGGCCTGGGCGATGAGCACCCGGCACTGCTGCTCGGTCCTGGTCTCGGTCATGATCTCGGCGAGCGCGTCGAGCTGGCGGATCAGGACGGCCGGCATGCCGGGGGCGGCCTGGCGGATCTTCTCGAAGCTCCGCTGCACGAGCCGCTCGTAGCTGACGGGGACGGTCATCACCCGGATGTAGCCGTCCTCGTCCCGGTGGACGGGGTTCGGGCTCCAGTGGGCGGCGATCCGGCACAGGCCCTCGCCGAGCCAGTCGATGCAGGTCAGGGCCGTGAAGGTGTCGTTGACGGCGGTGGACAGCGCCCGGATGGCGATCTCCACGAGCTGGTCGACGGCGAAGGCGATGTCCTGGGCGAGGGTGCGGGTCGAGCCGGTGATGTGGGCGCGGGCGAAGCTGCGGGCCACCTCGGGCGCCGCCTCGGCGGGCCAGACGGTGGCGAGCTGGTGCCCCTGCACGAGGAAGTGCCCGGGCCGGTGGTCCAGCCGGATGACGGCGTCCAGTCCGGCCGCCATCCGCACGAGCGTACGGTGCCGGACGAACTGGAGGTACCCGCTGGCGGGCGCCGGGACGGCGGCCCCCGAGGTGTCCAGCCGGACGTTCAGCTCCTCGACCGTCGGCCCCTTCGCCGCGACCCCCGCCGCCGGCCCCGGCCCGCCCGCACTCGCCTCGATGGCCTCGGACAGCTCCGTCGCGATGCTGGCGATCACCCGGGGCAGCTGGATCGACGTGGCGATGTGGTGGATGAAGAAGATCAGCACGGCGAGGTCCGCCATGACGAGCACCATGCACACGGTGATCGACAGGTGCGGCACGAAGTCCCCGTGCGTCCCGGGCCCGATGACGACGAGCGCGAGGATCGCGTACACGAACGTCCCGACGAAGGTCCCGAGGGTGAGCTGCGTGGTCCGGTCCCGGATGAAGGTGCGCAGCATGCGCGGCCCGAACTGGGTGGAGGCCAGCGTCAGCGTCACGATCATGATGGAGAACACCACGCCGACGACGGTGATCAGGGCGGCCGCGATGGCCGCGAGGATCTGCCGCGCCGCGTCCGCGGTCCCGCTGATCACCCAGGTGGGAAGCCCCAGGTCCCCCCGGTAGGCGGCCTTGTCCAGCGCGAGCGTGACCACGAACAGCACCCCGGCGAGGCCGACCTCCAGGATCGGCACGACCCACAGGTTCGTCCGCAGGGCCTCCCGCCGCCACTGCGCCTCCAGGTGGACGCCGCGGATCACCTCGCCCACCTCCCGACACCCGGCCCAGCGGAACATTTCCACCCTAAAGTGAACGGACCGGGAGCACAGCGCCGAGGCCGCCCCGGAGCTCACGCCCCGGGCGGCCCGACCCGACCGTCCGCGTCAGCGGTACCAGGTCCGGATCACGGCGGCGGTCTCGCGGATGTCGGCCTGCCCGTCCCGGATGCGGGCGGCGAGTTCGGCCGCGGACTTCGGTTCCACGGTGACGATCACGCCGGAGGCGCTCAGGTAGGCGGCGGCGACGACGGCCGCGAAGTGCTCGTTGGCGAACTCCAGCGGCGGGACCCGGATGAGCTGGTGCATGAGCGCGGCCGCGCGCTGGTGCGCGCCCGCGTAGACCGGCACCTCCATGACCTCGTCGACGTGGCGAGCCACAGCGGCGGCGAGGGTCCCGTAGTCGGTGACGTCCGGATCCGCCGGGAGGAAATGGCGGGCGATGTCCAACAGCCACGCCCGGTCGATGCGCAGGATCACGCCGCGTCCGCCGTCCCGGGTCGGCGCGCAACGCTCTCGGGGTAGGGGCCGAACTCGGCCTCGAAGGCCGGCGCCCAGGCCTGGGAGAAGTGCGCGGCGGCGGTCAGGAAGCGCTCGCGCTGCTCGTCGGCCTCCTCCGCCAGCACCTTGCGGGCGTAGTCTGGCAGGCTCATCCCCGCCGCTTCCGCCCGCCGTTCGAGCGCTTCGTGGACCTGGTCGTCCAGCCGGACGTTCAGCTGTTTCATGCCGGACAGCGTAGCGATCCGTACAAGGCGCTACAAGCGGCGCGCCCGCCACGCCACGCGCCGGACGGCTCCCCTCCCGGCGCGAACCGGGAGGGGGCCGTCGTCAGACAATGACAGCTGTCACTCGGGCAGTTGGCGCTTCAGGAGGAAGTTCCAGCGGTCGCCGGTGTAGGGGTTCACGGGGGCGACCACCTCCCAGCCCTCCTTGCCGAGCTTCTCCAGGTCGCCGACGGTCTTGCCGCCGGGCTGGGCGAGGGCCCAGCGGTACTCCCAGTGCGGGGTCGTGGCCTTGGGAGCCGCCGGGGTGGTGTCGGCGGTGGCCGCCACGGTGCCGGCCGCGGCGAGCAGCACGGTGGCCGCGGCGCCGATGGCGGCCCGGCCGAGGTAACGGCGGGGGGATCGAGCAGGGGCTTCGTTCATGGGGTTCACGGGCTCCTAGGTGATGGTGATCGAGAAGGCGACCTGGGCCTTGGTGCCCGCGCTCGCGGTGACCAGGTCCGGCCCGGCGTGGCCCGCGGCGGTCAGCTGGGGAGCGGTGGCGTAGCCGTCCTGGTCGGTGGTGACGGCGGCGTCGTCCTTGCCGTCGGGGAACTTGAGGCCCGGGCCGGGGGTGGAGAACGCGATGGTCGCGCCCTTGACCGGCTTGCGGTCCTTGTCGACGGCCCGGACCTTGAGGCGCACCGGCACCTGCTGGCCGCTCTTCACCTTCTGGTCGTCGCCGTCGACGGCCCACAGGCGTTCCACCTTGGCGGTGGTGGCGTCCACGCCACCGGCACGGACGCTGGGGGTGGATGGGGCGGGCGCGGACTGGGCGGCCTGGCCGGCGGTGGCGGTCAGGACGACCCCGAGCACGGCGGTGGCCACGGCCGCCGCCGTGCGCTTGAGGGGCAGGCTCACGAGCGTTCCTCCTTTGAGGAGTCGGACGGGTCCGGGGTCAGCACGGCTTGAACGACTTCAGCGCGTCGTTGGGCTTGATGTGGTCTTCCTTGCCGAGGGACGCGAACTCGTGCGAGGCGCCCGTGAATCCGGCTCCCTCGTACCAGCAGTAGTGCACCGGGGAGTTGTTGACCCAGGACGAGACGCCGGCGCCCCCGGTGAAGGACCCGCCGTTGGTGAACTTGATCCGCTCGATGTTCTCGACCTGGCTGCCGGGCAGGACGGCGATCGCGCCCCACGTGTAGTCGAAGCCGCCGTAGATGCACAGCCACCCCGCCGGACACGGCGTCGCCTTGCTCTCCTTCATCTCCGGGTTCAGCAGGTGCACACCGGGCGGGTTGGCGGTCTGCGGCCCGTCCGCGGCGGCGGCCGTGCCGCAGGTGAGGGCAGCGGCACCGGCCAGGGCGAGGGCGGCCCTGGCCAGGCGGGCGCCCCGGCGGTTGACGGTCATGACGGTCATCTGGCTGGTCCTCACTTCGAGTCGGGCAGGGTCTCGGTCCACACGGCCTTGCCCTTGAGCGGAGCCTCCTCCGTGACCGGCCCGACGCGCTGGTAACGCTGGGACTTCTTGTCGCAGTCGAGGATCCGCTCGTAGTAGCCGGTGACCTGCACGGTCTCGATGCCGACGTACCGGGTGTAGCCGACGCCGGGGCCGGCGACCAGCCGGATCTCGGTCTCCTTCTCCACCGAGTTGGTCTCGGCGAAGGCGAAGCCGTAGGAGGCGGAGAACTTGCTCTGCACGCTGGCCGAGAAGATCCCGAAGCTGGCGCTGGCCTCGGTGCTGATCTCGTAGCCGAGGTCGACCTTGTGGGAGAACTTCTTGGTCACCGACTCCTTGGTCTTGACCGTCTCGTCCAGCGGCTCGGGGCCCTTGCGGTTGTCGAGCGTGAACTTGTCGGCGATGTCGCGCTTGAACACCGGGTCGCCGACCGGCTCGAAGTGCCACTTGCCGTCGCACTCGACGGTGGGCTGCTGCGCAACCGCCGCCTGGGGCACCGCGAGCAGCGGGACGGAGGTGGCGAGCAGCGCGGCGGCGAGGGCGGCCGCGCGGGAGCGGTTCAGGAGTTCCACGGCGTCCCCAGGAGCTTCATGTCGGTGGCCTTGTCGGTGCCGTCGGCGGTCCACCAGACCTGGGCGTTGGAGCCCTTCTGGATGTCGAAGTCGGCGTGGACGCTCTCCTTCGACTTGACCTGCCGCCACTCGATGTCGTTCATCCCCTTCATCGACGCGGCGCACTTCTTGAGGTCGGCCGAAGTACCCTTTCCGCCGTCGCAGTTGTAGACGACGAGCGACAGATCGCGGTACGCGCGGCCGGTGTTGGTGAAGGTCAGCCGGCCGCCCGCGGCGGTCGGGCACCACGTGACGGTGCCGCCGGTGATCTGCATGTCAGACCCCGCCGCACCGGTGCAGGCCGGTTCGGCGGTCGGGGTCTGGGCGCCGACCGCCGGGGCGCCGGCCGAGATGGCGAAGACGGCTGCGGCTCCGGCCGCCGCGGCGATGATGCGGCCGCGGCGGGCGGGCGCGGGTGGTGAGTGGAACACGGTCCTCCCAAGTCACAAGTGATCCCCGGGACTTGACTCCCGGGGTCGAGCACCGTGCCTAAGTGGGAGGAGCTGCTCGGAGTAACGGATGATCACCCTCCCGGTGATCATCGGACGAACCGATGTTCCCGTCGATCTTGGCCGACCTGCCGGTTTGCGATCTTCATCGAATGCGCGTCCGGGACCTTGGAGTCGTCTCCGTCGGACCACTCACCCCCCGACCTCCGCCAGCCGCCGCCGGAGGTAGCGCCGCTCGGCCGCGCTCGCCGTCAGGCCGAGCGCCTCGCGGTACGCCGCCGCGGCCTCCGGCCGGCGGCCCAGCCGGCGCAGGAGGTCGGCCCGCGTCGCGGGCAGCAGGTGGTACCCGGCCAGCCGGGGATCCTCGGCCAGCCGCCCCACCAGGTCGAGGCCGACCGCCGGGCCCTCGGCCATCGCCCGCGCCACCGCCTGGTTCAGCGCGACCACCGGCGAGGACGTGAGCTCCGCGAGCAGCCCGTACAGCCGCGCGATCAGCGCCCAGTCGGTGTCCGCGGCCGTGGGGGCGGTCGCGTGGCAGGCGGCGATCGCCGCCTGGAGCTGGTAGAAGCCCGGCCGGGCGGCCCGGCGCGCGGCCGTGTCGAGGACGGCGCAGCCCTCCGCCACCAACGCGGCGTCCCACCGGCGGCGGTCCTGTTCCTCCAGCGGCACGAGCTCGCCGGCCGCGTTGACCCGGCCCGCGCAGCGGGCGTCGTGCAGCAGCATGAGCGCGAGCAGGGCGAGGGTCTCCGGCTCGTCGGGCATGAGTGCGGACAGCAGGCGGGCCAGCCGGATCGCCTCGGCGCAGAGGCCGGTGCGGATCAGTTCGGCGCCCTCGGTCGCGCTGTAGCCCTCGTTGAACAGCAGGTAGAGGACGGCGAGGACGCCGGCGGTGCGCTCGGGCAGGAGGTGGCCGGGCGGCACCCGGTACGGGATGCCGGCGTCGCGGATCTTGGCCTTGGCGCGGACGAGCCGTTTGGCCATGGTCTGCTCGGAGACCAGGAAGGCGCGGGCGATCTCGGCGGTCGTCAGCCCGGCGAGGGTGCGCAGGGTGAGCGCGACGCGGGCCTCCAGGGGCAGCGCCGGGTGGCAGCAGGTGAAGATCAGCCGCAGCCGGTCGTCGGCGATGCCGCTCTCGTCCGCCTCGTCCGCGCCGCCGCCGTCCGCCGGGGCCGGCCCGGGGTCCGGGTCCATGGCGACCTCCCGGAGTTTGGCGGCCTCGGTGCGGGCGCGGCGCAGCCGGTCGACGGCCCGGTTGCGGGCCGTCGTGATCAGCCAGGCACGCGGGTTGTCGGGGACGCCGTCGCGGCCCCAGCGCTCCAGCGCCTTGGTGAAGGCGTCCTGCGCGCACTCCTCGGCGAGGTCCCAGTCCCCGGTCCAGCGGATCAGGACGGCGACGATGCGGCCCCACTCGGAGCGGAAGGTCTCGGCGACGGCGTCCGCCGCGCGATCGGTCAGCGCTCCCAGATCGGTCTCACCTCGATCGTCCCGTGCCGGGCGCCGGGGATCTTGGAGGCGATCTCGATCGCCTCGTCGAGGTCCCGGGCGTCGACCATGTAGTAGCCGCCGACCTGCTCCTTCGTCTCCGCGAAGGGTCCGTCGGCCACCAGCACGTCGCCGTCGCGCACGCGGACGGTGGTGGCGTCGGCGGTCGGCCGCAGGCGCTCGCCGCCGAGGAGGACGCCGCGGCGGCCCATCTCCTCGCCGAAGGCGGTGTACTCGGCGAGCATCGCCGCGCCCTCGTCGGGGCCGAGGGCGCCGATGGCGTTCTCGTCGGTGCAGATGATCAGCAGGTATCGCATGTCGTCCTCCTCGCAACAGTCCTTGGACCGAGTGGACCGGAGTCCCGGAATCGGTCGGTCACAGATGGGACGAACGGGACGAAGCCGGATGGACCACTCCATCGTCCGACGTCACCGCGCACCCGGCCATCGCTGTCCTCCGGACGCGTTCCCGTTCGTCCCACCCGTGCAAGCCACCCACCCCGAGGAGGTGCGTCCCGATGACCACCGCCACCGCGCAAGCCGCCCCCGCGCGGCCGGCCCGGCAGGCCTGGACCCTGGTCCTCGCCTCGCTGGGCGTCTTCATGACCGCCCTCGACACCCTCGTCGTCACGACCGCCCTGCCCGCGCTGCGGATCTCCCTGCACGGCGGCCTGTCCGACCTGGAGTGGACGGTCAACGCCTACAACCTGTGCTTCGCCTGCGCGCTGCTCACCGGTGCCGCGCTGGGCGACAGATTCGGCCGGCGGCGGATGTACGCCGTCGGGCTGGCCGTGTTCACGGCGGCCTCGGCCGCGGCCGCGCTCTCCCCGACGGTCGGCGCGCTGATCGCCGCCCGGGCCGTGCAGGGCGCGGGTGCGGCGCTGGTGATGCCGCTGACGCTCACCCTGATCAGCGCGGCGTTCCCGGCCGGGAAGCGCGGCATGGCGATCGGCCTGTGGGGCGGCATCGCCGGGCTGGCGGTGGCGGCCGGTCCGGTGGTCGGCGGCGCGGTCGTGCAGGGGATCAGCTGGCACTGGATCTTCTGGCTGAACGTGCCGATCGGCCTCGCCCTGATCCCGCTCGCGGCGACCCGCCTGCGCGAGAGCTTCGGTCCGCGGCCGCGCCTGGACGTACCCGGGTTGCTGCTCGCCGGGGCCGGGTTCTTCGGCCTCACGTGGGGGCTGGTCCGTTCGAACACCGTCGGCTGGGCGAGCGGCGAGGTGCTCGGGTCGCTGCTCGCGGGCGCGGCCGTCGTCGGCGCGTTCCTGTGGTGGGAGCGGCGGGCCCCGGCGCCGATGCTGCCGCTCGCGATGTTCCGGCGCCGCAGCTTCTCCGCGGCCAACGGCGTGAGCTTCTTCCTCTACGCGGGCCTGTTCGGCGCGCTGTTCCTGATGGCGCAGTTCTTCCAGACGGCGCAGGGCCTCACCCCGATGCAGGCGGGCCTGCGCCTGCTCGCCTGGACGGCGGCGCCGGTGGTGGTCGCGCCGCTCGCCGGACGGCTGGCCGACCGCTATGGGAACCGGCCGTTCATCGTCCTCGGCCTGCTGCTCCAGGCCGGCGGGCTCGCCTGGGTCGCCGGGATCGCCCAGCCGGCTTCCGGCTTCGCCGCGCTGGGCGTCGCCCTGGCGATCGCCGGGATCGGCACCTCCCTGGTGTTCCCGACCGTGGCCAACGCCGTCGTCGAGTCGGTCGACGACCGGGACGTCGGCATGGCGGCCGGCACCAACAGCGCGATGCGCGAGCTCGGCGGCGTCTTCGGCGTGGCCGTCCTGGCCTCCGTCTTCGCCCGCCCCGGCGCGTACTCCTCGCCCGCCGTGTTCGTCGACGGCTTCACCACGGCGCTGTGGGTGGGCGTCGGATTCTCCGCCGTCGGCGTCCTGGTCGGCCTGTTCGGCCTCCAGCGCAAGGCCCCCGCGCCTACTCGGCGTGGATCACCGACAGTGCGTGTTCCCGCGCGCCCGTACTCAGCATCGCGTTGAGCTCGTCGAACAGGGCGCCGGCGCTGACCCCGTTCCAGCCCGGGGGGAGCAGCGAGAGCGGCAGGCCGGGGTCCCGGTACGGGAGGCGGCGCCACTGGGTGAGCATCGGGACGTAGACCCGGAAGGCCTCCAGCGGAGTGACGCCGGAGGTCTTCACCCGGTCCAGGACCGGGCGGTGGCGGGCGAGGAACTCCGCGTACAGCTCGGCGAGTTCGTCGAGGTCCCACCAGCTGCGCACCTTGGAGCGCAGGTCGCCGAAGGCGTAATGCTCGCCACTGAAGATGTCGACGTAGGCAGCGAGCCCGCGGCGCTCCAGGGTGCGGCGGGTCTCGGCGGCGAGGTTGCCCGGCGCCACCCAGACGCCGGGCGCCGCGGTGCCGAGGCCGAGCCGGGTGAGGCTGGTGCGCAGCTCGTGGCGTTTCTGGCGCTCGGACTCGGGGACGGAGAAGACGACGACGATCCAGCCGTCCTCGGGCACGGCGCGCACGCGCTCGAAGATGCGGGCGTCGCCCTCGGCGAGCGTCTCCAGCACCGACGGGACGAGCGCGTACCCGGCGGCGCCCCCGTGCCGCCCGCTCTCCAGGACGCCACGCCGCTTGAGGCGGGAGATGGACGAGCGGACGGCGGGCGGCTCGACGCCGAGGTCGCCCATCAGCCGGACCACCGACGCGACGGAGAGCCAGTTCTCCTCACCGCGCGCGTACAGGCCGAAGGTGGTGGTGATCAGGGGGCCGTGCCGCGCGTCGCGGCCGGCCGCGGGGGACTCCTCGTGCCCGGCCGTCACAGGTGCGCTCTCCTCGTCTCGGGCCGGCATTGTGGATCAAGCCCGGTGTTGATCAAGCTCGGCCGCGGGCAGCCTATCGCCTCTGCGGGTCATCACATCAGCGACGTCCGCACGACCCGGTTGCGCAGCTCGCCGAGCCCGTCGACGCGCGTGACGACGACGTCCCCGTCGCGCAGGAAGACCTGCGGGTCGCGGGCGCTGCCGATGCCGCTCGGGGTGCCGGTGAGCAGGACGTCGCCGGCGCGCAGCGTCATCCCCAGGCTCAGTTCGGCGATCAACCGGGCGATCGGGAAGGCCATCCGGGCGCTGGTGGCGTCCTGGCGCGGTTCGCCGTTGACCTCGCAGCGCACGCGCAGGGCGCTCGGGTCCGGCACTTCGTCGGCGGTGGTGAGCCAGGGGCCGAGGGGCATGGTGGCGTCGATGCTCTTGCCCTTGAGCCACTGGCCGCCGTGGGCGCGCTGGAGGTCGCGCTGGGAGACGTCGTTGGCGACGAGGTAGCCGAAGACGTGGCCGAGGGCCTCGGACTCCGGGATCGAGCGGCCGTCGCGGCCGATGACGAGGGCGATCTCGGCCTCGTAGTCCCACTGGGCGGAGAGTTCCGGGTCGTAGGCGATGTCGTCGGCCGGGCCGATGACGGTGTCCGGGCCCTTGGTGAAGAACGTGGGCCGGTCGGGCCGCCCGGCCGGGTCCTGGCCGCCGCGCTTGCCGCGGGACTCCTCGAAGTGGTCCCAGTAGTTCCACCCGGTGCACAGGATGTCGCGGTTGAAGTGCTGCAGCGGCGACTCCAACCGCACGTCCGCGAGCGCGACGACCGGCGCGTGCGCCACCGCGGCCCGCGCCGCCGCCAGGCCCTCCGGCCCGCCGCGCACGAGGACGTCGACCGTGCCGAGCCACTCGGGCAGCAGGGCCAGGGCCTTCGCGTCCTCGTCGACGGCCCCTGCGCGCGGCCGGCCGTCGACCGTCAGGGCTGCGAGCTTCATCGTTGCGGTACCTCCGTTGCGACCGTCAGGGAAGATCGATCCACCGTGCACTCGTCACGGCGCCCGGTTCAGGTGCCCGATTCGCGGCGATCCACTCGCGCTGCCCGGTGCGCGGTGCTCCACCCCCGCAGATCGGCTCACGCCGCGGGCCGCACCAGCCGCTCGTCCGGGATCACCGCGACCCCGAGGATCTCGATCAGCGCCTCCGGCTGCCACAGCGCGGTGCAGCCGATGCCCGCCATCGCCGGGTAGACCGGGCCGGCCAGTTCGCGCCAGACCTCGCCGATCTCCTTGCCGTGCGCCTGGTAGTC
The DNA here is from genome assembly GCF_042732955.1 of Kitasatospora sp. NPDC059747. Classification (NCBI taxonomy): domain Bacteria; kingdom Bacillati; phylum Actinomycetota; class Actinomycetes; order Kitasatosporales; family Streptomycetaceae; genus Kitasatospora; species Kitasatospora sp. NPDC059747. The sequence goes on from NZ_JBHWGV010000032.1 coordinate 68,331, forward strand.
GGGGATGTCGGTCAGGTAGATCGTCACACTGACCAGGTCCTCCGGCTCGCCGCCCGCCTCGCGCAGGGTGGCGAGGACGTTGCCGAAGGCCTGCCGGAACTGCTCCACGATGCCGCCCGGCACGATCCGCATGCCGGCGTCGAGGGCGGTCTGCCCCCCGAGGTGGAGGATGTTGCCGGCCAGCGTCCCGTGCGAGTAACCGCTCGGCTTCGGCAGGGAGCTCGGGTTGACGGGCACCGGCGTCATGCGGCCTCCATCGTGTGTCGGGGCGAGATGTATTGACACTAGATGACGGTCGTGAAAAAAACGAGATACCGATCCCGAGAAACGGAGCCGTCCGCATGGAGCCCGATCTCAGCACGTACCAACTCGACGGCGACAATTCGATGTACCGCCTCCCGAGCGGTCTGGTCGCCCCCGTCGTCACCCGCCGCGGCATGGAGGACCCGGGCACCGCCGACTCCGGCGGCGCCGTACGGATCTCGGGCGTGAGCATCCAGCACACCCCCGCCCGCCGGCTCTGGTTCGGCCAGGTCAGCAACGAGCCCGGCTACCGCTCGGTGACCCACCACCACGGCGAGGCCGAGACCGGCGGCTACGTCCTGGAGGGCCGCGGCCGCATCTACTTCGGCGAACGGTTCGAGGACTACATCGACATGGAGCAGGGCGACTGGGTCTTCGTGCCCCCGTTCATGCCCCACATCGAGTGCAACCTCTCGCGCACCGAGCGCCTCGTGTGGATGACCACCCGCACGCCCGAGAACATCGTCGTCAACCTGCCGGACGTCGCCGACGACGACCTGCGCGACTGGACGGACCGCTGATGGCCGCCGATCCCACCTCCGAGGCCTTCACCTCGGCCGTCACCCTCAAGCCCGCCGAGCCCGAGCACTTCGACCTCGCCTTCACCGCCACCACCCAGCCCTGCCCGTGGCCCAAGGCCTACGGCGGCGACCTCGTCGCCCAGGCCGCCGCCGCCGCGATGCGCTCGGTGACGGACGGCAAGTCGCTGCACTCGATGCACGGCTACTTCCTGCGCCCGGCCGACATGGGCGCCGACGTCCGCTACGAGGTGGAGGTCCTGCGCGACGGCCGCGGCTACAGCACCCGCCAGGTGCGCGGCTACCAGAACGGCAAGCCGCTGTACGTCTGCCTGGCCAACTTCGCGGCCGGCGAGCCCGGCGGCACCTTCGCCGCCGGCTTCGACGGCTCGCTGCCCTCCCCCGAGAGCCTGCCGAGCTCGGCCGCCTACCTCGCCGACCGCACCGGCGGCACGATGACCGACGCGTCCAAGGCGTACTGGTCCGGCGGCCGCAGCTTCGACATGCGCCACGTGCCGGGCCCCGTCTACCTCACCGTCGAGGGCGAGCGGACCCCCCACCAGGCCGTCTGGATCAAGCCGTTCGACCACCTGCGGCCCGTCGAGGGCCTCACCGACGCGCAGCGCGACCAGGCCGCCCTCGCCTACGTCTGCGACTACACGATCCTGGAGCCCGTCCTGCGCGTGCTCGACCTCGCGTGGGCACGGCCCGGGCTGGTGACGGCGAGCCTCGACCACGCCATGTGGTTCCACCGGCCGGGACCGGTGGACGACTGGCTGCTGTACGTGCAGGAGGCGGTCGCCGCCGACAGCGGACGCGGGCTCGGCACGGGCAGGTTCTTCACCCGCGACCACCGCCACCTCGCCACCGTCGCCCAGGAGGGCATGATCCGCACCACCTGATCGTGCCTGTCTTCGAACCCCCGCCTGCGTGGCGACGCCTGGGCACGCACCTCGCCGCGTTGTCGTCGGTCGCCGATGCTCCGCATGGAACTCCCTCCTCCGCCTTGCGATGCACGCACCCAGACGCCGCCACGCCCGCCCTCCGGGCGGACGGCGGGGGTTCGAAGACAGGCCCGCGGTGCCCCCACCGCCAGCGAGTTCCCGGAAGGACCCGTCCGTTGTCCCTCTCACCCTCGGCCCACCAGGACACCTTCACCCGCGACCACCTCCCGCCGGCGGACCACTGGCCGACGATCGAGTTCACCACGCCGGAACTGCACTACCCGGACCGGCTCAACGCCGCCACCGAGCTGATCGACCGCCCGGTGGCGGAGCACGGCCCCGACCTCCCAGCCCTCCGCACGCCCGACGGCGAGACCTGGTCCTACGGCCTCCTCCGGCGCCGCGCCAACCAGGTCGCCCAAGTGCTCACCGAGGACCTCGGCCTCGTGCCCGGCGGCCGCGTGCTGCTCCGCTCGCCCAACACCCCCTGGGCGGTGGCCGCGTGGCTCGGCGTGCTCAAGGCGGGCGGCGTGGCCGTCACCACGATGGCCGCGCTGCGCGCCCGCGAGCTCGCCCCGATCGTCGAACGCACCAGGCCCGCCGTCGCACTCGTCGACCACCGCCACACCGAGGAGGTCGAGCGGCTCCAGAACGCCTCCCTCGTGATCGTCACCCACGGCGCGGACACCCCGGACGACCTCCTCGCCCGCACCGCCGCCAAGTCGGGCGAGTTCACCAACGTCCCGACCGCCGCCGACGACGTCGCCCTGCTCGGCCCGACCTCCGGCAGCACCGGCGTCCCCAAGATCACCATGCACTTCCACCGCGACGTGCTCTCCATCGACCACACCTTCGGCCGCCCCCTCCTCGGCCTCGGCCCCGGCGACACCGTCGCGTGCTCCGCGCCGCTCGCCTTCACCTTCGGCCTCGGCATGCTCGTCGTCTTCCCGCTGCGCGCCGGCGCCTGCGCGCTGCTCACCGAGTCCGCCACCCCGCTCCAGCTCGCCGGACACGTCGAGCGCCACGGCGTCACCGTCCTCGCGACCGCCCCCACCGCGTACAAGGCGATCCTGCGGGAGGAGCAGGAGCACCGGCTCGCCGGGCTGCGCGTCGCCGTCTCGGCCGGCGAGCACCTCCCGCAGACCACCTGGGAGCAGCTGCGCGACCGCCTCGGCCTTCGCGTCATCGACGGCATCGGCGCCACCGAGCTGCTGCACATCTTCATCTCCGCCGTCGGCGACGACATCCGCCCCGGCGCCACCGGCCGCCCGCTGCCCGGCTACCGGGCCACCATCCTCGACCTCGACGGCCACGAGCTCGGCCCCGGCGAGCCCGGCCGGCTCGCCGTCATCGGCCCGGTCGGCTGCCGCTACCTGGACGACCCGCGCCAGGACGAGTACGTCGTGGACGGCTGGAACGTCACCGGCGACCTCTTCCACCGCGACGCCGACGGCTACTTCTACTACCAGGCCCGCAGCGACGCCATGATCGTCTCCTCGGGCTACAACATCGGCGGCCCCGAGGTCGAGGCCGCCATCGACACCCACCCGGACGTCGTCGAGTCCGGCGTCGTCGCCAAGCCCGACCCCGAACGCGGCTCCGTCGTCTGCGCGTTCGTCGTCCTGCGCGACGGCGTCCCGGACGGCGAGGCGGCCGCCGCCAAGGCCAGGGAGATCCAGGACCACGTCAAACAGGTCCTGGCCCCCTACAAGTACCCGCGCGACGTGCGGTTCTGCGACGCCCTGCCCCGCAACACCAGCGGCAAGCTCCAGCGCTTCGTGCTGCGCCGGCTCGTCGCGGACGGCGAGCGCAGCGGCGGCAAGGCCCCTGCCGAGAAAGGAACCCAGTGAAGATCGCGATCGTCGGCGGCGGCCCCGGCGGCCTGTACCTCGCCGCGCTCATGAAGCAGCTCGACCCCGCCCACGAGGTCACCGTGTGGGAGCGCAACGCGCCCGACGTCACCTTCGGCTTCGGCGTGGTCTTCTCCGACGAGACGCTCGGCGGCATCGAGAACGCGGACGCCGAGTTCGCCGCCGCCATGGCCGACCGCTTCGCCCGCTGGACGGACATCGACATCCACGTCGGCGGCCGCACCCACACCGTCGGAGGCCAGGGCTTCGCCGCCATGAGCCGCCGCGAGCTGCTGCACCTGCTCCAGGAGCGCTGCCGCGGCCTCGGCGTCGACCTGCGCTTCGGCACGCCCGCGCCGGACACCGCCGCGCTGCGCGCCGGGCACGACCTGGTCGTGGCCGCCGACGGCGTCAACTCGGCCGTCCGGCAGGCGAGTCCGGAAGCGTTCGGGCCCACGCTCGACACCCGCCGCAACAAGTACATGTGGCTCGGCACCGACCTGGTCTTCGAAGCCTTCCAGTTCTTCATCAAGCAGACCGAGTGGGGGACCATGCAGGTCCACGGCTACCCCTACTCCGCCACCGGCTCCACCTTCATCGTCGAGATGCACGAGGACGTGTGGCGCCGGGCCGGCTTCGACACCGGCCCCGACCTCCCGCCCGGCGCCTCCGACGAGCCCGCCGTGGAGCGGATCCGCGCCCTGTTCGCCGACGAGCTCGACGGACACCGGCTGTTCGCCAACAACTCGCGCTGGCTCAACTTCACCACCGTGCGCAACGAGCGCTGGCACGACGGCGGGCTCGTCCTGCTCGGCGACGCCGCGCACACCGCGCACTTCTCGATCGGCTCGGGCACCAAGCTCGCCATGGAGGACGCCCTCGCCCTCGCCGCCTGCCTGCACGAACACCCCACGCTGGACGAGGCGTTGACGGCCTACGAGGCCGAGCGCCGCCCGGTCGTCGAGTCCACCCAGCGCGCCGCCCAGGCCTCCCTTGAGTGGTTCGAGAACATCGGCAGGTACACCGGCCAGGAGCCCGTGCAGTTCTGCTTCAACCTGCTCACCCGCTCCCGCCGCATCACCTACGACAACCTCCGCACCCGCGACCCGCACTTCGCCGACCGCGTCGACGAGACCTTCGCGAAGGCGCAGGGCGCCGACAGCGTCGTCCCGGCGATGTTCCAGCCCTTCCGGCTCGGGCCGCTGGAGCTCAAGAACCGCGTCATCGTCTCCCCCATGGACATGTACTCCGCCGTCGACGGCCTCCCCGGCGACTTCCACCTCGTCCACCTCGGCTCGAAGGCGATGGGCGGTGCCGGCCTGGTCATGACCGAGATGGTCTGCGTCTCCCCCGAGGGCCGCATCACCCCCGGCTGCACCGGCCTGTGGAACGACGGGCAGCGCGACGCGTGGCAGCGCATCGTCTCCTTCGCGCACGCCAACTCGACCGCCCGGATGGGCCTCCAGCTCGGCCACTCCGGCCGCAAGGGCTCGACCCGGCTCATGTGGGAGGGCATGGACGAACCGCTGGAGCAGGGCAACTGGGACGTCGTCGGACCGTCCGAAGTCCCCTACGGCCCCGCCTCCGCGACACCCCGCGAGCTCACCCGCGCCGAACTCGACCGGATCACCGCCGAGTTCGTCGCCGCCGCCCGGCGCGGCGCGGAAGCCGGCTTCGACCTCCTCGAACTCCACTGCGCCCACGGCTACCTGCTCTCGTCCTTCCTCTCCCCGCTGGCCAACCACCGCACCGACGAGTACGGCGGCCCGCTGGAGAACCGCCTGCGCTACCCCCTGGAGGTCTTCGACGCCGTCCGCGCGGTCTGGCCCGCCGACCGCCCGGTGATCGTGCGCATCTCCGCCACCGACTGGGCCCCCGACGGCAACACCGAACACGACGCCGTCGAGATCGCCCGCGCCTTCATCGCCCACGGCGCCGACGGCCTCGACGTCTCCACCGGCCAGGTCACCAAGGACGAACGCCCCGCCTACGGCCGCTCCTACCAGACCCCGTACGCCGACCGGATCCGCCACGAGGTCGCCGCCGTCACCGGCACCGCCGTCATCGCCGTCGGCGCCATCGCCTCCTACGACGACGTCAACTCCATCCTCATGGCCGGCCGCGCCGACCTCTGCGCCATCGGCCGCACCCACCTCTACGACCCGCAGTGGACGCTGCACGCCGCCGCCGAACAGGACTACCGCGGCCCGGCCGCCGACTGGCCCCTCCCCTACCGCGCCGGCAGCCGCAAACCCCCCACCTCCCGCACCGACGCCATCCGCCCCCGCCTCACCCTGCTGCGCGCGGAGGACCCCGACCACACCGTCCACCTCCGCTGGACCCCGCCCCGTGAACCGGCCCCCGTCTCCTGAGCCGGTGGACGGTGCGCGCTTCGCGAGTACCGTCCACCGCGGCCGCGTCGAGTGGATGGACACCGACGCGGCCGGCCACCACCACAACACCGCGATCGTGCGCTACGTCGAGGCGGCGGAGGCCGAGTTGATGCGCACCCACGGCATCACCGGCTACTTCGGCGCGGCCCCGCGCGTCCGCTACGAGGCCGACTTCAGCGCGCCGCTGTGGTTCGGCCAGGAGGTGACGACCGAGCTCACCGTCGAACGCATCGGCACGACGTCCATCACCCTCCGCTTCGAGATCCGCGCGGAGGACGGCCGACTCGCCGCCTCGGGACGGTACGTGGCGGTGCACGTCCCCCGCGGCGAGCGCACGAGCACCCCGTGGCCCGCCGCGTGGGTCGAGGCCTGGTCGTCAGGGAAGGGGGATCACGTGTAGCCGCGCCTGGTAGCCGCCGTTGGACCCGCCGGCGACGAGGGCGTCCGGCCCGACGGCGAGGCCGCTGAGCTGCTCCTCGGCGACGGTCGTGCTCTCCTCCGGGACGGTCTCGCCGGTCGCGGCGTCCACGGAGAGGATCTGCGCCTTGTTCGGGGCGTTGTCCTTCACCGCGTAGAACCGGCTGCCGTCCGCCCCGGCCCGGGCCGTGTTCACGGTCGAGCCCTCGGGGGCGAGCGTGACGTGCCGGCTCACCGTGTCGGTCGCGGGGTCGATGAGGTCGCCCCGGCCGGACGAGCCCCCGTCGACGGCGAAGAGCCGCGTGCCGTCCGGGGAGAAGGCCAGGTCGAACTCGGCGGCCGAGACCGTCCCGGCCACGGTGCCGACGAGGGTCGGGCCGGCCGTCCTCCAGTGCTGGATGCCGCTTGAGGTGCCGATGTACAGGTCCCGCCCGCCCGGCCGCACCACCGGGGCACCCGCGCCGCTGGAGGGCAGCGGGACGGAGCCGGTGAACACCCGCCGAGCGGTGTCGAAGGTCAGCATCCGGCCCGGGCCCGGCTTCTGCTTGTAGTGCATCGGCCCGCGCTGCGACACGTACACCGTGCCGCCGTCCGCGCCGACGGCCAGCCCGAGCGCCGGGCCGGCGCTCCAGCGGGCCGGGCGCGGCTGGTCGGGCAGCGCGACGGTCGCGAGCACGGCCCTCCCCGCGGTGTCGACGACGACGAGCCGCTGCCCGTCCGCGACGTACAGCCGCGAACCGTCCGCGCTGAGCGCGGCGTTGACGCCCCACTCCAGCGCGCCCAGCCCTACCCGCCCCCGCGTCGCGCCCGTCCGGACGTCCACCGCCTTGACGCTCACGCTGCCGTCGCTCTCGACGGCGACGACGTACAGCGTGCCGCCGTCCGGGCTGACGAGCGGCACCGGCCGCTCGCCGCTCACCGTCACGACGGTCTCGCCCGCGGGCGCGGCCTGCGCCGCCGCGGTGCCCGTCGGTCCGAGCACGACGACGGCCGCCAGAGCCGCGATGCGCATCCTCCTGGACATGCTTCTCCTCCCCTTGCTGCGTATGCGATCCCCCAACGGGCACGCTAGCGGACGGAGTTGACATCTGTCAGTCAATTCTCCGCTTGAGGAGAAGGTGTGATGGACAGTCAGGCCTGCGCGGTGGGCCGGACGACGATCTCGCTGACGTCGACGCCCTCCGGCTGCCCGATCGCGTAGCCGATGGCCGAGGCGATCGCCGACGGCGGCATGGCGATCTCGTCGCGCTGCCGGGTCATCGCGGCGGCCGCCTCGGGGCTCGCCCCCTTGCCGACCCCTTCGGTATGGGTGAAGCCGGGCGAGACGAGGGTGACGCGCAGATCGGGCCCGGACTCCTGCCGCAGCCCCTCGGTGAGCACCTTCACCGCCGTCTTGGTCGCCGCATAGACGCCCTGCGGCGACTTGACGACATACGCGGCGGTGGACGCGACGTTGACGAACTGGCCGGAGCACTGGCGACGGAAGACCGGCAGGGCCGCCCCGATGCCGTTGAGCAGGCCGGTGATGTGGGTGGCCACCATGGCGTCCCAGTCGTCCTGGCGCAGGTCGTCGAACGGCGAGACGGCCATCGTGCCCGCGTTGGAGACGAGGACGTCGAGCCGGCCGTACCGCTCGACGGCGGTGTCCGTCAGCCGCTGGAGGTCCTCGCGGCGCGTGACGTCGACGATGACACCGACGGCGGTGCCACCCTTCGCCGTGATGCCGTCCACGACGGCGGCCAGCCGGTCCTCGCGCCGGGCCCCGAGCACGAGCCGGGCGCCCTCCTCGGCGAGGTGCGTCGCGGTCGCCTCGCCGATGCCGCTGCTGGCGCCCGTGATCGCGATGACCTTGCCCTGGATACCCGACATGATCGGCCCCTTCCCCTGGCTGCGTGCGGGTCGTCACCACGACCCACAGTGAAAGCGGAGATGCCCCCACTTATTCCCACGCTAAGTGGGGATGCCTCCGTTTAGCAAGTCGATAGGCTGCCGCCAGACCTCCGGGAAGGGATGGCACCACCGATGAGCGACGTAGCGCCGCGACCGCTGCGGGCCGACGCGCAGCGCAACCGGGAGAAGATCCTCACGACCGCCGTGCGCGTCTTCACGACGGAGGGCCTGGACGCCCACCTGGAGCGCATCGCCAAGGAGGCCGGCGTCGGCAGCGCGACGCTGTACCGCAACTTCCCCACCCGCGAGGCCCTCGTCGAAGCGGTCTACCGCAACGAGGTGGCCCACCTGTGCGAGGCCGCCCCCGCCCTGCTCGCACAGGAGCCGCCCGTAGCGGCCCTGCGGGCGTGGACGCGCCTCTTCCTGGACTACGTCACCGCCAAGTACGGCATGATCGACGCCCTGCGGGCGATCGCCGCCACCGGGAACAGCCCCTACGGGCACAGCCGGGAGATGATCCAGGCCGCCATCACGTCGCTGATGGACGCCTGCACGGCCGCCGGGGCGATCCGCACCGACATCCGGCCCACCGACGTCTTCGCCGCCCTCGAAGGCATCGCCCTCACCTCGGCGGGCACCGAACACCGGCCGCAGGCGGAGCGCCTGCTCGACCTCGTGCTGGACGGCCTCACCGTCCGTCCGTAACGCCTCGCGGGCGGCCTCAGGCGGCGACCAGCGCCAGCCGGATCCAGCGCTCGGCCTCCGCCGTCGCGACCGTCACGTCGAACGCGTCCGGGTCGGTGGCGCCCTGGACGACGAGGCCCTTGACCAGGCCCACCATGGCCAGCGCGAACGCCCCGGGGTCCAGCGCCGCCCGCACCTCGCCCCCGGCCACGCCGTGCCGGACGACGTCGGCCACCCACGCCCGCGTACGGGCGTCCAGCTCCGCGACCGCCGCCGTCAGCTCGGACGCCCCCGCGAGCGCCTCCGCCCCGAGGACGACGAACGCCCGCCCCAGGTCGGTGGGCTTCCGCACCCCCTCCAGGCACCCCCGGACGAATCCGCACAGCTCGTCCACCGCCCCGGCACCGCTGCGCTCGGGCGCGGCGGCGGCCATCGCCTCCGCCAGCGCCTCCTCCTGCAGCCGGGCCAGCAGGGCGGCCTTCGAGCCGAAGTAGTGCGACGCCAGCCCCCGGCTGAAGCCCGCCTCCTCCCCCACCCGCGCGAGCGTGACGCCGGCACTGCCGTGCTCGGCGATCAGCCGGGCCGCGGCGGCGATCAGGGCGGCCTCGGCCTGGGCGCGCCGCTCGGCCTGGGTGCGGCGGGACGGGGTGCCCGGAGAAGCGGCGTCCGGACCATCGTGCGTGGGCATGGCACCATGCTAGTGTCGAACTTGCTTGTTGACCAACAAGTAAGTGTGCGGGGCGGGCCCGGAGACGATCCCCCGGCCGCGCCGCCCCCGTCGGAAGGGAAGATCCGGATGACCGCCACGATGCTCGCCGGCCGCCTCGACGTCACGAAGGGCACGTTCGCCGTCGAAGAGGTGCCCGTCCCGGTGCCCGGCCCCGGCGAGGTCCTGATCAAGGTCGAGGCGGCGGGCGTCTGCCTGTCCGACGTCCACCTGATCGACGGCACCCTCAAGCCCTTCTACCTCCCCGGCGACAAGGTGACCCTCGGCCACGAGGTCGCCGGCACCGTCCACACCCTCGGCGAGGGCGTCACCACCGCCGCCGTCGGCGACCGCGTCCTCCTCCAGGCCGGCGAGCACCGGGGCGGCGTCGTCTTCACCCGCGGCGTCGACTACGACGGCGGCTGGGCCGAGTACAGCCTCGCGACCGCCACCACCCTCGTGCCGATCCCCGACGAACTCCCCTTCGAGCAGGCCTGCTTCATCCCCGACGCGGTCTCCACCCCGTGGGCCGCCATCACCGCCACCGGCGCCGTCCGCCCGGCCGAGGCCGTCGGTGTCTGGGGCGTCGGCGGACTCGGCGCCCACGGCGTCCAACTCCTGCGCGCCATCGGCGCCTTCCCCATCGTCGCCGTCGACCCCCTCCCCGCCGCCCGCGAACGCGCCCTCGCCTTCGGCGCCGACGCCGCCCTCGACCCCCTCGACCCCGGGTTCGCCGCCCAGCTGCGCGAGGCCACCGGCGGCCGCCCGCTCGCCGCCGCCTTCGACTTCGCCGGCGCGGCCGCCGTGCGCGAGCAGGCGATGGCCGCCCTCGGCGAACGCGGCCGCCTGGTCCTGGTCGGCCTCACCGACCAGCCCCTCACCATCACCAAGGGCACCATGGTCAGCTTCCTGCGCCAGGAGATCCGCGGCCACTACGGTTCCCAGTCCCAGGACGTGATCGACCTCGTCGCCCTCACGCGCGGCGGCCGCCTCGACTTCTCCCGCTCGGTCAGCGGCACCTTCCCGCTCGCCGACGCCGCCAAGGCCGTCGAAGCCCTGGAACAGAAGGCGGGCAACCCGATCCGGCTGATCCTCAAGCCCTGAGGGAATGTCATCATGACGGCGTGACTGACTCGGTGCACAACAACCTTGACGGACAGGTCACGGGGAATGTGATCCAGGCGCACACCGTCAACAACTACGCGCCCCCTTCGCCCGCCGAGGACGAACTGGCCAGACACGTGCTCGTCCAATGGGAAGACGAGGCCAACGCCCGCCGGTTGACCGGTTCCGTACGCATGCCGGTTCGCTGGGACGCACGGCAACTCGGCGCCCTCGAAGAGCCGATCGACACTGACGAGGCACTCTCCCGGATCCGGACGCTCGACCCCGCCCGGCTGGTCATCACCGGACCCGCCGGAGCGGGGAAGTCGTCCCTGGCAGTGCTCCTCGTCCTCGACCTGCTGCACCACCGGAAGTCGGGGGATCCCGTTCCCGTCCTGCTGTCGCTCTCGGGCTGGACGCCCAAGAAGAACCTTCAGGACTGGGTCATCGAGCGCATCCAGCAGGACTACCGGGCCGCGGCGCGCCCTGCGTGGAATCACGAGGTGCAGTCGCTGGTCACCGGGAAGAGAGTCATCCCCATCCTGGACGGCCTCGATGAGCTCATGTCCCTCTCCGGCCAGGAGGTCGTCCTCGGAATCGACGGCTGGCGCGCGAACACCAAGGTGCCCCTGGTCCTGCTGTCGCGGCCGGAAGCGATCGAGAAGATTCCCCCGGACTCCGAGCTCCGGCACATCCCGGTGATCCAGGCCTGTCCGATGTCCCCGGAAGCCGGACGGCACTATCTCACCGGGAAATGCCGTAAGGACCAACTTCCCCAGTGGGAAGAAGTCTTCGAGCAGATCACACGAAGTCCTGACGGACCCGTCGCAGCCGCCTTCTCCTCGCCCCTGATGCTCTGGCTCGCGACGAAGGTCTACGCGAGCGGGGCCCGAGATCCTCGCGAACTCCTCGACTCCGCGAGGTTTCCGACACGCGCGGACGTCGAAGGCCACCTCCTCGACGAGTTGATCCCCGCCGTTTACTCGCGGGCCCCGGCATCCGCCTCCAAATCCAAGCCCGTCCGCCGGTGCAGTGTGAAGGACGCCCGGACGTACCACGGCTTCCTGGCCCGGCAGTTGATCCGCCGCCGGACCCAGGACATCGCGTGGTGGCAGCTGCGCGGCGTGGTCACGCATCCCCTCGCATGGGGCGGCATCGTCCTCACGGCCGTCCTGGCGCTCCTCTCCCTCGACCGGCTCCTGTGGCCCGGCACCACCACCGAAGCGATCGACCTCGTCGCCGAGTTGGCCACCATCTCCACCGTCCTCGGACGCACCACCGCCCGGCACCTGTTCCCCGGCCTCGACGGCCGCCCGCGCCGGCCGGCCGCACCCAGGATCCAGGTCATCATGGCCCTGCTCGCCGCAAGCCTCGTCGGTGCGGCAACGGTCGTTCCGGGCGGCGTCCCCGCGGTCGTGCCCACCGTCGCCCTGCCCACGCTGTCGGGCCTCCTCCTCACGCGGCGGGCCGAGTACGACACGGCCACGAAGCCCAGGATGCTGCTCGCCGACGAACGGCGGATCGCCCTGATCGAGGCGGCGGTCGTCGCACCCGCCATCGCCGGGCTCTCGATGGCGGTCTTCTCCCAGACCCACGACAGTCCCCTCATCCCCACCGTGTCCTTCCTCACCGCCTGGTCCTGCTCGGCCCTGGCCCTCGTCGCGATGAGCCGATGGGGGCGCTGGACCGCCACGCGGGTCGAACTGTGGCTCTTCGGGCGCCTTCCGTGGGACGTGATGGGTTTCCTGGAGGACGCACACGGACTGGGCCTGCTGCGCCAGGTCGGCGGCGTCCACCAGTACCGGCACACCGAACTGCGCCGGCGCCTCGCCGGAGCGGACGCCGACCGGTCCGCGGCCGAGGCGTGGACACCGCGCACCGTCCTCATGCGCAGCAGCGCCCACACCGTCCGCACCGTGTGGTTCCTCGCCCTCGACCTCGCCATGCCGGTCCTCGCGTACCTCGCCGTCGCCTCGCCGCTCACTGCACACGACGGCCCGAGAGCGGACTGGCAGCAGAGCTGGGACCTGTTCCGCAGGCACCAGTTCCAGTTCGTGGGGGTGACGGTCACGCTCGTCCTGACGGCGGTCGCCCTGTGGGCCGTGGCCACGAGGCTCCGGATCGACGCCGAGACGGTCGAGATCAACCGGGGCCGCAAACTTCGAGTGCGGTGGGAGGACGTGACTGCGGTGCGGGTTCACGGGACCGACGGCGACGTCCTGCCGAACCAGTACCACGTCGCCTTGGAGCTCAAAGAGGGCCTGACCGTCCCGAAGGCCCTCACGGACTCGAAAGGCTGGGCCCGCATCTGGGATCTCGGCCCGACCCGCGCCCTCCCCCTCGACCTCGAAGCCGCCCTCGCCTACTTCGCCGGCGACCGCTGGAAGGGCAGCGGTGACGGGTGGGACCACCGACAAGGTCCCTCTGACGCCCTGGAGGAAGCCGGCCGTCGGGCCCGGCCCTGAGCGGGCGGGGCCCGAAAGGCTGGGGCGTCAGCGGTTGTCGTGGAGGTCCTGGTGCATCTGCGGCTGGTCGTCCTGGTCGTGGGTGAGGGCGTACCGCTCGACCTTGCTGAACGCCTCGGACACGGCTCCGAGGATGTCCTTGTAGGGATTGACGCCCGTGACCTGCTTGGCGGCGCCGCCGAGCAGGCCGCCACCGATGCCGCTGACGATGCCGTGGCCGGCGGCCGCGACCTTGCCCGCCTCCGACAGCGGCGTCCGGTCCAGGCCGGCCATGTCGGCGTACTTGTCGGTGAGGGCGACGCGGGAGAGGGCGAGGTAGGCGTCGCTCATTCCCGGCTTGAGGAAGTCCCGGTAGAACCTGACGGCCTGGGCGGTCATGAAGACGCCGTCCTCCGACTTCCGCCATTCCCGGTCGCGTTCCTGGTTCCACAGCCGTTCGAGCTCATCGGCGTCCTTGGGCAGCTGCCACCTCTCCGGGGTGCCGAGGTAGTGGTTGACGTAGTGCCAGGCGCAGACGAAGCCGCGGGCGTCGTCCTTCGACACATCGATCCCGAGGTTCCGCATGGCCTGCAGGATCTGGGTGCTGAAGACGCAGGCGGCGCCGGTCGTGTACTTCTGCGAGACCGGCTCGCCCCACTTCGCGTAGTCCCACTCCCCGCTCTTCTTGTGCAACTGCCGCACCGAGGCGTGGACCAGGCGCACCTTGGTGACGTTCGCGGCCAGGGTGCCGTTGCGCAGGGCGTCCTTGTCGCCCATGTCGATGAACAGCCGGCTGGACTGCGAGAGCCGTCGGCCTGGCCCTTCCACGCCGCCCAGGCGGCCGGTCGAGCGCAGGGTGAACGCGCCGGTCGGGGAGAGGTAGGTGCCGATGAGGCCGACGGTGCCCTGCAGCATGGACGCCTCGCCGTGGTGGTGGGCGAAGAAGCCCTCGGCGGCCTTGACGTCGGCCTCGCTCCAGTCCGGCGGCGGCGCCGCCGCCTCGCGCAGGAAGTCGGCCAGCCGGTCGGGCAGTCGGGAGAGGTCCTGCCCGGGCTTGAGGGTGCCCACGGTACGGAAGAGGGCGTTGACCCCGTCGATCTCCCTCTTCTCGATCAGCTCCGAGACCAGGGCGTCGGCCTCCGGGTCCCCGACCGTGCTCGCTGCCTCGAGTTCGGCCGTGACCGTTGCGGCTGTCAGTGCCACCAGCAGTACCTCGTTTCTGGGGTTCGGGTGCGTCCCGCGCCACGAGGCAATCGAGTTCGTGCTCGCATGATGCCCTGGCGGCAGCGGGTGTGCGCGAGCGTACTGTTCATCAGGCATACGGACGATCGCTCGAATGGGGGACCCCGGCGCGCGCCCTGTCCGCAGGGGGCGCACACCAGGGAAGCGTGAACTCGCGCTACCCCGCCGGGACCGGGCGGTGCGGGAGGTCGGTGGGGTTGTCGGGGCCGAGGGAGAAGGTCGGGGCGGGCGTCGGGTGCATGGGCGGCGGGGTGGTCACGGCCGTGCTCGGGGCGGTCGGCATCGTCGTGGGCCGTCCCGTGGCGGTGGGCGTCGGCGCAGCAGGCGAGCTGGACGGGCTCGACGCCGTGGACAGCGTGGACGGCGTGGACGGCGTGCCCGTGACGGCCGGTGTCGGCGACGGAGTCGGCGGCGCAGCCGTGGAGTTGCACGCGGCGGTGGCCAGCGCGAGGAGCAGGGTGCCGGCGGCGATGGTGGCGGCGGGTCGCTTCACGGGGCGGGGTCTCCTGATCGTCGGGGGTCGCCGCTTGGACGGTGCGGCCCCCGAACCGGTTCCGCAACGCCGGTTCCGCAACGCCGGTGCCCGGGCCCCCCCCCGTGGGGGCCGGGGGGGGCGCCCCGCCCCGCCCCCCGCCCCCGGGCGTTGGCGCGCCGGGGGGCGCCGCGACTGCAGGGCGGGGCGGGTGCTCGGGCCGGTCAGCGGCAGCGG
>NZ_JBHWGV010000033.1:0-5773 GCF_042732955.1 Kitasatospora sp. NPDC059747
CGCGCAGTTCGTCTCTCGTCGGTGTGCCTCTCCCACCCCATCACCCCACACCACCCCCCCCCCCCCCCACCCCGCTCTCTTTCGACCCTGATTTCTCGAACCGGCCCCCGGTTCGTTCCCCCTTGCGCTCTGGAGCACCGAACATGACCCCCGCCGCCCCCTGGCTCGTCGCCGGCCTCGGCAACCCCGGCCCCTGGTTCCGGCTCACCCGGCACAACGCGGGCTTCCTCGCCGTCGACCGGCTCGCCGAGCGGCACGGCGCGCGGTTCCGGCGGCGCGCGATCGGCAGCCGGGTCGCCGAGATCGAGGTGGACGGCCGACGGGTGCTGCTCGTCAAGCCGCAGTGGTTCATCAACCTGTCCGGCCGCCCGGTGGCCGGCCTGATGCGGCGCCACGGCGTGCCCGTCGAGCAGCTGGTGGTGGTCCAGGACGACCTCGACTTCGCGTTCGGCTCCTGCAAGCTCAAGCGCGGCGGCGGCCCCGGCGGGCACAACGGCGTGCGCTCGGTCGGCGACGTCCTCGGCACCCGCGACTTCGTCCGGCTGCGCTTCGGCCTCGGCCGCCCGCCGAAGGGGCAGAGCGTCGGCGACTTCGTCCTGAAGAAGTTCTCGGAGGACGAGCTCGTCGCCCTGCCGAGCGTGCTGGACCGCTGCGCGGACGCGGTGGAGACGCTCGTGCGGCTCGGCCTCAACCGGGCCCAGGACGCGCTGAACGCCGTGTCCTAGTCGCCCGTCAGGAGCGGGCGGGGCCGGCTGGGCCGGCAGGGCGGGCAGGGCGGACCGGCCGGGTGAGGAGCACGGCCGCCGCCGCGACCCCCGCGAGGACCAGCAGCACCGTCCGCCCACCGGACGCCGCGCCCGCCAGGTGGACACCCAGGACGGACAGCGCCATGCCGAGCGCCGTGCCCAGGCTGCGCGCCATGTTCACCATGCCGCCGCCGACCGCCGAGCAGGCCGCCGGGATCGCCCGCATCACCAGCGCGTTGTTCGCCGGCAGCAGCAGGCCCAGACCGTACCCGGCGACCAGCAGCGGGACCGCCGACACCCCGGCCGAGACCGGCAGCAGGGCGAACAGCAGCAGTCCGGCACCCGCCGTCACCGCGCCGGAGCGACACCTCGTCACGTCCGACCAGCCGCGCGGCAGCAGCCCGCCGCCGACCGTCGCCGCGACCGCGAACGCGGCCGGCAGCAGCGTGATCACCAGGCCCGCGCCGGCCGTCGACACGCCCGCTCCGGTCAGCAGCACCGGGCCCAGCACGAGCGGGCAGAACAGCAGCAGGTACCCGATCAGCGCGACCACCAGCCCGGACCGCACGCCCGGCGTGTTGACCAGCCCGGGCGCCAGGATCGGCCGGGCGGCCCGCTGCTCCTGGCGCACCAGCGCGAGCGTCTGGACGGCCGAGGCCACGAGGAGGACGGCGACGAGCCAACCGGGCAGCGGCAGGCCCGAGGCCGTGGACAGGGCGAGCAGCAGCGCCGTGGTGGCGCCGGTGATCAGCAGCATGCCGGGGAAGTCGAAGCGGTGCGCCTTCCCAAGGGGTCGGCGCTGCCCGGGCACGACCGCCGCGCGCTCCGCCCTGGTGCGCGGCAGCAGGTACCAGCCGGCGACGATGCCGAGCACGCCGATCGGCACGTTGACCCAGAACACCCACTGCCACGACGCGTGCTCGACCAGCAGCCCGCCGAGGGTCGGCCCGAGCGCCAGCCCTAGGCCTTGGGCGGCCGCCTGGATGCCGAGCGCGCGCCGCATCGCGTGCTCGGGCACGCCGCGCGCCACCAGCGCGACGCTGTTGGCCTGCATCATCGCGGCGCCGACGGCCTGCACGGCCCGGCAGCCGACCAGGATCCAGAGGCCGCCGGCGAACCCGGCGCAGAGCGAGGACAGGCCGAAGACGGCGAAACCGCCGATGTACATCGTCTTGCGGCCCACCAGGTCGGACAGCCAGCCGATGGGGGCCAGCAGGGCGACCAGGACGAGCAGGTAGGCGAGGGCGACCCACTCGACGGCGGCGAAACCCGCGCCGAAGTGACGGCCGAGGGCCGGGAAGACCAGGGCGATCACACTGGCGTCGAGCTGACCGAGGAAGGCACCGAGACACACGGTGCCGACGGCCAGCCAGTGGGCGTGGCGCCAGCCGGCTATGCCGCGGGGCCTGGGGCGCTCGGTGAGCAGCCGCGCGGCGAGGACGGTGGCGTTCATGTCACTCAATATATCGGATGCAGACATGTTCTTTCTACGACCTGATCGGAATCAGATGCGCACGGGGTGTGGCCGGCGGTTCGGCCGGCGGTTCGGCCGGCGATCCGCGTGGGCCGGCGCAGCGGCCGGGGGCAGCGCCCGAACCCGCTCCCCGGCACCCCCACCGGGCCGGCTGAAGCGTCCGTACCAGGCGATACGCTGTCCGCCATGCCGTCGTCACCGCACGTTCCCGACTCCGCCACCGGAACCCCCGAAACGTCGGTCGAACACGCCCGCCGGCTGACCGACGTCGTCACCCGCCTGCGCCGCGCCCTGCGCAGCAGCATCCGCACCGACTACCCGTGGGAATCCCTCCCCATGGCCCAGGTCGAACTCCTCCAGACCCTCGCCGCCGCACCCCTGCGCGTCGGCGAACTCGCCGCCCGCCAGCGACTCGCACCCAACACCGTCAGCGGCCTCGTCGGCAAACTCCTCGACGCCGGCTTCGTCGACCGCCAGGCCGACCCCGGCGACCGCCGCACCGCCCGCATCGCCCTCACCCCCGCCGGCCAGCGCCAGCTCGACGACTGGCAGCACGCCCACGAACGCCGCATCGCCGACGCCCTCGGCACCCTCGACCCCGCCGACCGCGACGCCGTCTTCCAGGCCCTGCCCGCCCTCGACCAGCTCGCCCGCGCCCTCGCCGGCCCCACCCCGACCGCCGAATAACCGCTGGTCACGCCCACCCCACGAGCACTACCGTGCGTGCCGTGAACACGGCACTGGTACACCTCGAACCCTGGACGGACGCCGACCTCGCGCTGCTGCGCCGGGTCAACACGCCGGAGATGAAGACGCACGTCGGCGGCCCGGAGAGCGAGGAGCAGCTGCTCGTCCGGCACGCCCGCTACCTCGACTTCGTCCCCTCCGGCCTCGGCTGCATGTACCGGATCGAGCTGCTCCCCGGCGGCGAACCCGTCGGCACCGTCGGCTACGGCACCCGGACGTGGGAGGGCGGGACGGTCCACGAGATGGGGTGGAACGTCCTCCCGCCCTTCCAGGGCCGGGGCATCGCCGTGGCCGCGACCCGCGCGGCCGTCGCCGCCGCCCGCCGCGAGGCCCGGCACCGGTACCTGCACGCCTTCCCGTCGGTCGACAATCCCGCGTCGAACGCCGTCTGCGAGAAGGCCGGCTTCACGCTGCTCGGGGAGACGGACTTCGAGTTCCCGCCCGGCCGCCTCATGCGGAGCCACAACTGGCGCGTCGACCTTCGGGCGTAGACCCGGCTCGGCACGGGGCGGGGCGGGGTGGGACGGGACGGGGCGGGACGGCACTCGGAATCGGGGCCGGGCAGGGCGGCATTAGGAATCGGGGCCGGGCCGGCCGGCACTCAGAACAGGGTGCCGCTCTCCAGCTCCAGGAGCCAGCGCTTGCGGTCGACCCCGGCCGCGAAGCCGGTGAGGGCCCCGCCGGCCCCGAGGACGCGGTGGCAGGGGCGGACGATGAGGAGCGGGTTCGCACCCACGGCGCCGCCGACGGCGCGCACGGCCCGCGGCGACTCGCCCGCCATCGCGGCGAGCCGGCCGTACGTGACGGTCTCGCCGTACGGGATCTCGTCCAGGGCCGCCCAGATCCGCCGCCGGAAGTCGGTGCCCTCCGGGGCGAGCGGCAGGTCGAACCCGGTGCGCTCACCGGCGAAGTAGGCGGTCAGCTGGGCCACCGGCTCGGCGAGGGACTCCGGGTCGAGGACCCAGTCGTCGGCGGGCTCGGCGAGGGCGTACTTCTGGCCGGGGGCGGTGACGGTGGCCAGCGCGGCCGGACCGTCCCCGTCGGGCCGGACGCCGCTCAGCAGCAGCCGGCCGAACGGGCTCTCCATGGTCGTGAACACGGTCGTGGTCATGCTCGTGCGTTCTCCGTTCCGGTACTGGTGGCGCTCGCGGACCCGGCCCACAGCCGGTGGACCGCGTAGGAGCGCCAGGGGGCCCACGCCTCGGCGGCACGGGCGGCGGACTTGGGGTCGCCGGGGGCGCCGAGGCGGACGAGGCCGTGCTTGACGCCGATGTCGCTCGGGAGGAAGACGTCGGGGTCGGCGAGTGCCCGCATCCTCAGGTAGCCGACCGTCCAGGGGCCGATGCCGGGCAGGCCCATCAGCTGCTCGGCCGACTGCTCCCGGTCGACGCCGCCGTCCAGCCGGACCACGCCCTCGGCGAGCGCGGCGCAGAGGCCGGTGAGCGCCCGGCGGCGGGCGGCGGGCATCGCGAAGTCCTCGGGGTCGGCGGTGGCCAGGGCGGCCGCCGTCGGGAAGAGCAGGCGCAGGCCGCCGTTGGGCTCGGGCAGGGCGGTGCCGTACTTCTCGGCGAGCCGGCCCGCCAGGGTGCGGGCCGCGCCGACGGTGATCTGCTGGCCCAGCACGGCGCGGACGGCGAGCTCGTGCGGGTCGACGTGGCCGGGCGAGCGCAGGCCGGGACGCTCGCGGACCAGCGGGCCGAGGAGCGGGTCGGCGCCGAGCTGCTCGTCGACGGCGTCGGGGTCGGCGTCGAGGTCGAAGAGGACGCGCAGGCGCTGGACGGCCGTCGGCAGGTCGCGCAGGTCGGCGAGGAGGAGGCGGCAGTCGAGCCAGCCGCGGGTGCGCTCGTCGCCGGGCGCGAGGCCGTCGACCTCGGCGATGCCGTGACCGTAGGGGAGCGCGAGGGTACGGCGGTAGGTGCGGACGCCGGGGCGCGCGCCGGGGACGACCTCCTCCACGCCGGGGACCGCGCGCAGGGCGAGGAAGTCGATCAGGTGGTCGCTGTCGATCGCGCCGCGGTAGGCGAGGCGCAGGGTGAGGCCGCCGGCCGGGGTCGCGATGCGGCGGCCGGCCGCGACCTCGGCCCGCAGGCCGCTCGGGGTGCGGTCGTAGACCTCGCGGACGGTGTCGTTGAACTGCCGGACGGAGGCGAAGCCGGCCGCGAACGCGACGTCGGTGACCGGGAGTTCGGTGGTCTGCAGGAGCAGCCGGGCGGTCTGGGCGCGGCGGGCGCGGGCGAGCGCGATCGGGCCGGCGCCGAGTTCGGCGATGAGCTGGCGCTGGAGCTGGCGGGCGCTGTAGCCGAGGCGGTGGGCGAGGCCGGCGACGCCCTCGCGGTCGACGAGGCCGTCGCCGATCAGGCGCATCGCCCGGCCGACCAGGTCGGCCCGGTGGTTCCACTCCGGCGAGCCGGGCACCGAGTCGGGGCGGCAGCGGCGGCAGGCGCGGAAGCCGGCGCCCTGGGCAGCGGCGGCGCTCGGGTAGAAGACGCAGTTGGTGCGCTTGGGCGTCACCGCGGGGCAGCTCGGCCGGCAGTAGATGCCGGTCGTCGTGACGGCGGTGAAAAAGACGCCGTCGAAGCGGGAGTCCCGGCTGTCCACGGCTCGATACCGGATGTCGTCGTCGATCACGCTGTCCAGTCTGCGGCACCGGAGGGGTGTCGACTGGCGGGAATCGGACATGACCGTCGGGGGGCTTCCTCCTCCCGCTTCCCCTCCCTCTCGTCCTCGGCCGTCTCGCCCCGGGGGGGGGGGGGGGCGGGGGCGGGCGGCGGGGGGGCGCCGCGGGGGGGTGGGGGTGGAGGGGAGG
>NZ_JBHWGV010000033.1:5783-6119 GCF_042732955.1 Kitasatospora sp. NPDC059747
CCCCGGGACCGCTGCTTGAGAGTTACGGACCTGACTGGCCGGGCCCCCTCCCCCCTCCCACCCTCCGCCACCCACCCACCCGCGCGCGCCCACCACCCACCTCGGCCGCCTCGGCCGCCTCACCCACCCACCCGCCACCCGGCGCGGCCCTCTGGCACAGCCCTCAGGTACAGCCCCTCAGGTACAGCCCTCAAGTGCACCCCTCTGCCACAGCCCTCCAACCCTCGCCACCCTCCGCCGGGGGGGGGGGGGCCCCCCGGGGGGCCCCCGCGGGGGGGGGGGGGGGGGCGCCGCCCCCGCGCCCGGGGCCCCCCCCCGGCCTCGAGGGTGGGATAG
>NZ_JBHWGV010000033.1:6129-53008 GCF_042732955.1 Kitasatospora sp. NPDC059747
GTCACCGGGCCCGGTGCCCAGCCTTGCGGGGTGTGCGGTGTCAGCGCCGGACCGGGCCGTTCTCCTTCCGCATCGACTTGGTGATCGTCTTCCACTTCTTCAGCCGCGCCGAGGCGAGCCGGGCGTCCGACCGGGACGCGATCCACTCGTTCTCGCGCTGGAGCTTGCGGTAGCTCTCCCACCTCCGCTGCGGCAGCGTGCCCTCCTCCAGCGCGGCCTGGACGGCGCAGCCGGGCTCGGTGTGGTGGCCGCAGTCGTGGAAGCGGCACTCCTCGGCCAGCTCGGCGATGTCGGCGAAGGCCAGGTCCACGCCCTCACCGCCGTAGAGGCCGACTTCGCGCAGTCCGGGGGTGTCGATGAGCACGCCGCCCCCGGGCAGCGCTATGAGTTCGCGGGTGGTCGTGGTGTGGCGTCCCTTCTGGTCGACGTCGCGGGCGGCCTGGACGGTCATGACGGCCGCGCCCGCGAGCGCGTTGGTGAGGGTGGACTTGCCGACGCCGGACTGCCCGATGAGGGCGGTGGTGCCGGGAGTGCAGGCGCGCAGGACGTCCATGCCCTCCCCGGTCTCGGCGCTGACGACGAGCACGGTGACGCCGGGGGCGACGCCTTCGACGTCGGCGCGGATGAACTCGGCGTCGTCGACGAGGTCGGCCTTGGTGAGGACGACGACGGGTTCGGCGCCGGACTCCCAGGCGAGGGCGAGGAAGCGTTCGATCCGGCCGAGGTCGGGGTCGGCGGCGAGGGAGGCGGCGATCAGGACGGTGTCGACGTTGGCCGCGAGCACCTGGCCGTCGGAGCGCTTGCCGGCGACCTTGCGGATGATCGCGGTGCTGCGCGGCAGCAGCGCCGTGACCGCGGCCATGGGCTGGGCGTCGAGGTCGACGGCGGCCCAGTCGCCGGTGCACGGGCAGTTGATCATGTCGGCGTCGCCGACCGGCCGGGTGTCGAGCCGGACGGTGCGCGCTTCGCCGGTTTCGGGGTCGGCCAGGACGGCGTCGCACTGGCCGCGGTCGACGCGGACGATGCGGGCCGGGACGAGACCGGCCTCGGCGAGCGGGTTGAACAGCTCGTCGAGCTCGGCCGTCCAGCCGTAGCCGGACAGCGCGGCGGAGAGCTCAGAGCTCTCGGCGTGCTCAGGGCGCTCGAAGTGCTCAGAGCGCTCGGCGTGCTCAGGCAGCTCGATGTGCTCAGCGGCCGGGGAGGACGAGGAGGAAGAAGAGGGGTACGACGGAACGGAGGCAGCGTTGAACAACGCAGTGGGCCCTTCGGGAGGAGATGATCCCGGCGGGCTGCGGCTGGCTCGGAACGTCAGCCGGCGGCCGGGAAAAGGAGGTGATCGCGCGTGCTGCCCAGGGCAGCTATCGGGGCAACGACGGCCATGGGGCTCACCTCCTGCTCTCTACTCCTCGGGCGGCCCGAAGAGGGCGCCCGAACCGGACGGGAGAAACGCTAGCGAAGAACGGTTCCCGCGCCAACAGGGTTTTGACCTGCGGAAATGCGCGGGCGAGGGCGGGGTCAGCCGCCGTAGCGGTGCTTGAGGTTGGGGTCGTCCAGCCACCAGGGCCGCATCCCGGTCTCCTCTTCCTCCTCGCGGCCCTCCGCGCGCGCCTGGGCCGCCGCCTCCTCGAAGCGGGCGTCCAGCTCGGCGTCCACGGCCTTGATCTCCTCGCGCCCCTGCACCACCATGCGCCGCACGAGCGCGGCCAGGAACGGCAGCCCGACGAGGTCCCCCAGCACCCAGAAGGCGTTGCCGCCCCAGGTCTGGTCCTGCGCGAGGCTCGGCCCCCAGGGCCGCCCGAGGGCGACGTAGTGGTGCTCGGCGACGAGGTGGCCGCCGTAGATGAGGACGATCCCGAGCCCGGCGTCGAAGATCACCTCGGCGAAGGTGATGAACAGCCCGACCAGGTGCGGGTACTCGTGCCCGACGGGGTCGATCTGGAGCCGCGGCCAGAAGTAGGCGAGCCCGAGCAGCACGAGCACCAAGTGCAGCACGAGGTTCCCGGCGCCGCTGGAGACCGACCACTCGTACCAGGGCGTGAAGTAGAGGAGCCACGGCGGCGCCATCAGCAGCGCGGTCGAGACGGCCGGGAACATCAGCACCTTGGACGGCTTGCTGCGCAGCGCCCGCAGGATCCGCTCGCGCCGCCGCTCGGACGCGGACCCGACGAGCAGCGAGACCGGCGCGCCGAGCGCGAGCAGCAGCGGGACGACCATGAGCAGCAGGACGACCTGGACGGCCCGGTCGGTGAAGAGGACGCGGTCGTAGACGCCGAGGCCGGAGCAGGTGGCCCAGATCCACAGGAGCAGCCCGCCGAGGAAGGCCGCGGTGCGGGTGGGCTGCCAGCGTTCGCCGCCGGTGCGGTGGACGGCCCGGACGGCGAGGAGGTACCAGGCGCCGAGGAGGACGGAGAGGCCGAGGACGAGGGGTTCGGCGGTCCACGAGGTGGCGAGGTCGGACCACTGCCAGGCCGGCGGCCCGCTGTAGCCGAGCGCCTGCACCGAGCCGTCCATCCGTCCGCCACCTCGTCCACGCCGTGCTGCCGCCGGCCCCGTGCCCGGGCGGGCTCGGGGCGCGCCGGGGTCCGTTCGCGGTGTCCGGCGCCCCGCCATGATGGCCGGTGGGCAGTGGATCACCGCGGCCAGGGGGCCTCTCTATACCCCACCCTGAACAAGGCTTTGCCAAACCTTGCCGAAGCTTTGCCGAGGCAAAGTTTTCGCCCCGTTCCGTCCCCATGCGCAACCGGCGGAGGGGCACGTTCGTCTGGCAGGATGCACCGTCGGCATACCGGCCACGTGGGTGACAACAAGGGGACGACAAGGGTGCAAAGCACTGCACGCGGCGAGGGCCGCCGGCTGGCGGCGCGCCACCGCAACATCGAGCTGGGCCTGCTGGCCCTCGCGGTGGCCGTCTGTGTGGCGGGACACATCGACGCCGATCTGGCGCTGACCGGCAAGATGCCGCCGAACCTGCTGATGCGGCTCCTGCCCCTGGTCGGGCTGGTGGGCGCGGCGCACATGGCGGTGCGCCGGTTCGCCCCGTACGCGGACCCGCTGATCCTGCCGCTGGGCGTGTTCCTGACCGGTTTCGGGCTGATGCTGCTGGACCGGCTGGACATCTCCTACGCGGCGGCGCACGCGAAGAAGGGCGACTTCCAGAAGCTCCCGGCCGCGCCGCAGCAGTTCATGTGGGTGTTCATCGCGGTCGTGGTGTCCCTCGCGCTGGTGGTGTTCATCAAGCACCACCGGTTCTTCCAGCGCTACGTCTACATCCTGATGGCGGGGGCGCTCGTCCTGCTGGCCGCGCCCGCGTTCTTCCCCGGGCGTCCGGAGGACTTCGGCGCCAAGCGCTGGATCCGCCTGTTCGGGCTCTCCTTCGAACCGGACGAGTTCGTCAAGGTCGCGATCACGATCTTCTTCGCCGGCTACCTGATGGCCTCGCGGGACGCGCTCGCGCTGGCCGGCCGCAAGATCTGGGGCATGACCCTGCCGCGCGGGCGGCACGCCGGGCCGGTGCTGGCGATCTGGGTGATGAGCCTGCTGGTGCTGATCTTCGAGCGCGACCTCGGCACCTCGCTGATCTTCTTCGGCATCTTCGTCGTGATGCTGTACGTGGCGACCGAGCGCACCAGCTGGGTGGTGCTCGGCCTGCTGATGGCGGTCGGCGGCGCGGCGGTGGTCGGCACCCTGGAGCCGCACGTGCACGGCCGCGTCGAGGCGTGGCTGCACCCGCTCGACATCTACAAGCCGGTGCACGACAAGGCGATCATCTCCGACCAGCCGGCCGAGGCACTGTTCAGCCTGGGCACCGGGCACCTGACCGGGACGGGCCTGGGCTCGGGCCGGCCGTGGCTGATCGGCTTCGCCGGGCGCAGCGACTTCGTCTTCACGACGATCGGCGAGGAGCTGGGCCTGGCCGGGGTGACGGCCGTGCTGCTGGTGTACCTGCTGCTGGTGCAGCGGGGTCTGCGCACGGCGGTCGGGCTGACCGACCCGTTCGGGAAGCTGCTGGCGACGGGTCTGTCGACGGCGCTGGCGCTGCAGGTGTTCGTGGTGGTCGGCGGGGTGAGCGGCCTGGTGCCGCTGACCGGCAAGGCGTTGCCGTTCCTGGCGGCGGGCGGTTCGTCGCTGCTGGCGAACTGGCTGACGGTGGCACTGCTGATCAAACTGAGCGACTCGGCGGGGCGGACGGCGCTGGAGCCGGCGCTGCCGAGCACGGACTTCCCGGCGCAGGTGGCCTCGAAGCGCCCGGCCCAGGGCGACCAGAGGGCCGGCCAGGCCGGTCAGGGGGACGGCCAGGCCGGTCAGACCCCGGGCCGGACGCCCGCGCACGGCACGCCGTCGGGCCCGGGGTCCGAGCCCGCGCCCGAGGCGAGTGGGCAGCAGGCCGGCCGGCCGGGCGCGGTGGCGGACTTCCCGACGGCGCCCGGCTACGGCACCGCCCCGGATCCGTCCCGGCCGGGCGGCACGCTGGGGGGCGGCTTCCACACGCCGGCGCAGCCGTCCGGACCGCACTCGTCGACTCCGCACTCGTCGACTCCGTACCCGCCCGGCCCGTACCCGCCGAACCAGAACCCGGCGACCGCCTGACGGGCCGCAAGGGCGCCCCGGAAACACCGGGACACCGGGCACACCGGGCACAGCGGGCACAGCGAAGCAGCAAGCGAAGCAGCGAACGACACAGGGCCTCCCCCGCACCCGCGGGGGAGGCCCTGTCGCACGTCCTACCGCTGCTGGTCCCAGGGCGGCCGCGGCGGGTAGCCGGGCGGCGGGTACTCCGGGGGCGGGGCGGTGGGCCGGTCGCTGTCGGGCGGCGGCGGGGTGGGCCGGTGGTGGGGGCCGCCGCGGGCGGTGAGGCGGCCGCGCACGTTGTCGGCGGCGAGGACGTCGGCCCAGCGCTCGGGGTACTCGGAGGGCACGTCGACGTCGTCGCCCTCGTCCTCGCCCCACTCCTCCTCGGCGCCTTCGGCGAGGCCGAGTTCGCGGGCCCGGCGGGCGCGTTCGGCGGCGCGCCGGGCGGCGACCTCGCGGACCGTGGCCGCGGCGGCGGCCTCGTGGGCGCGCTCGTTCTCGGCGCGGGCGTCGGCGGTCTCCAGGGTGGGCCAGCGCCGGTCTATGGCGGCGTTCATGGCGGCGCCGATGAGCACGGCGAGCGCCACGACGAAGATCCACAGCAGGACGGCGACGGGCGCGGCCAGCGAGCCGTAGACGGAGGGGCCCTCGACGGAGCTGACGAGGTACAGGCGCAGCGCGACGCTGCAGAAGACGAGGACGACGAGGGCGACGAGGGCGCCGGGGATGTCCTCGCGCCAGGGCGTGGAGACGGGCACGGCGAGGTGGTAGAGCGTCGTGAGGGAGACGATCAGCAGGGCGATGGCGACGGGCCAGTAGGCGGCGCCGACGAGCCCGGCGATGCCCGGTACGGCGTTCTCGACGAGGCCGGGCCCGGCCATGAGCAGCGGCAGCACGAGGGAGCCGATGAGGAGGGCGCCGAGGTAGAGGCCGAGGGACATGAGGCGGGTCTTGACGATGCCGCGCTTGCCGTCGAGGCCGTACATGACGGTGATGGTGTCGATGAAGATGTAGAGGGCCCTGGAGCCGGACCACAGCGAGAGCAGGAAGCCGATCGAGATGAGGTCGGGCCGGGTGGTGTCGAACACCTGGTTGAGCAGCGGCACGACGACGTCGTTGATGGAGGAGTCGGAGAGGACCGTCCCGGAGGCCGAGACGATGTCGTGCTTGAGGCGCTCGATGGTGCCGGCGCCGAGGACCTGGTCGAGGTAGCCGAGGGTCGCGGCGAGGCCGAGGAGCAGCGGCGGGATCGACAGCAGGGTGAAGAAGGCCGCCTCGGCGGCGAGGCCGGTGACCCGGTACTCGACGCAGGTGTTGGTGGTGTCCCGGACCAGTTCCCACGCCGTGCGGCGCCAGGTGGCCTGCTTGGCCGCGCGCCGGGAGCCCTTGCCCCGGCGTCGGGAGGGCCGCTCGGGGTGCGGTCTGCTCGTATCGCCTGCTGCTTGCACAGGGCTAACGGTATCGGGCCGGGCCCGGCCGGTTGATCTCAGCGGGGCCCCGGGCGTGCGTCCGCCGGTTTCCGGGCGGGCGGCGGGGGGAGCGGCGGGAACGCGGCGGCGTCCCGCATTCCGAAACCACAGCGTCCATGATGCGGACGTTAGTGGACCGCGAGTCGTGCGCCGTGCGAATCTCTTGCCATGCCTAGCGCCGGAACCACCCTGGTAGGTCGACTCCACGTCGATCTCCTTCGCGTGTCCAGCGCCATCTGTCCGGTGACCTGAGCCCCACCCCGCCGCCACCACCGCACCCCGGCGCCACCACCTCGCCATCCCCGCCGACGTGGATGCGCACGGCGCCCGCCCGGCCCGGTCACTGCCCTCACGGTCCTGAGAAACAGCAGGTCACAGGAGCACCGCCCGGTCGAGCACGCCCAGCGACCCACCCGGCGTCAGAGCCACCTGCCCCGAAGGACTTCACCATGGCCACCTCCCCCGAGACCGTCGAGCCCACGGCCGACAGTGCCGCCGAGCGCCGCCCCGCCGGGGTCCGCAAGGTGACCCGCCACCGCGGTGAGGGCCAGTGGGGCATGGGGCACCACACCCCGCTGAACGCCAACGAGCAGTTCAAGAAGGACGACGACGGTCTCAATGTGCGGACACGCATTGAGACGATCTACGCGCACCGCGGCTTCGACTCGATCGACCCGGCCGACCTGCGCGGCCGGATGCGCTGGTGGGGGCTGTACACCCAGCGCAAGGAGGGCATCGACGGCGGCAAGACCGCGATCCTGGATCCGCACGAGCTCGACGCCGAGTACTTCATGCTCCGCGTGCGCGTCGACGGCGGCCGGCTGACCGTCGCCCAGCTGCGGGCGATCGCCGAGGTGTCCGAGCAGTACGGCCGCAACACCGCCGACCTGACCGACCGCCAGAACGTCCAGTACCACTGGATCCGGATCGAGGACGTCCCGGCGATCTGGCAGAAGCTGGAGGCCGTCGGCCTGTCCACCACCGAGGCCTGCGGCGACACCCCGCGCGTCATCCTGGGCTCGCCGGTGGCCGGCGTCGCCGAGGACGAGATCATCGACGGCACCCCCGCCATCGAGGAGATCCAGCGCCGCTTCATCGGCAACCCGGACTTCTCCAACCTGCCGCGCAAGTTCAAGTCCGCGGTCTCCGGCTCCCCGCTGCTCGACGTCGCGCACGAGATCAACGACGTCGCCTTCGTCGGCGTCGTGCACCCCGAGCACGGTCCCGGCTTCGACCTGTGGGTCGGCGGCGGCCTGTCCACCAACCCGAAGCTCGGCGTGCGCCTGGGCGCCTGGGTCCCGCTGGAGGACGTGGCCGACGTCTACGGCGGCGTCATCGGCATCTTCCGCGACTACGGCTACCGCCGCCTGCGCAACCGCGCCCGCCTGAAGTTCCTCGTCGCCGACTGGGGCCCGGAGAAGTTCCGCCGGGTGCTGGAGGACGAGTACCTCAAGCGCGCGCTGACCGACGGCCCCGCGCCCGCCGAGCCGGCCGGCCGCTGGCGCGACCACGTCGGCGTCCACAAGCAGAAGGACGGCCGCTTCTACGTCGGCTTCGCCCCGCGCGTCGGCCGGGTGGACGGCAAGCTGCTCGGCCAGATCGCCGACCTCGCCGAGGCCCACGGCAGCGACCGGGTGCGCACCACCGCCGAGCAGAAGATGCTGGTCCTCGACATCGCCGAGGACCGGGTCGAGTCGCTGGTGGCCGGCCTGGAGGCGCTCGACCTGCGCGTCACGCCGTCGCCGTTCCGCCGCGGCACGATGGCCTGCACCGGCATCGAGTACTGCAAGCTCGCCATCGTCGAGACCAAGGAGCGCGGGCGCACCCTGATCGACGACCTGGAGGAGCGCCTTCCGGAGTTCGCCGAGCCGCTGACCATCAACATCAACGGCTGCCCGAACGCCTGCGCCCGCATCCAGGTCGCCGACATCGGCCTCAAGGGCCAGCTGGTCACCGACGAGCACGGCGACCAGGTCGAGGGCTACCAGGTGCACCTGGGCGGCGCACTGGGCCTGGAGGCCGGGTTCGGCCGCAAGGTCCGCGGCCTGAAGGTCACCAGCGCGGGCCTGCCCGACTACGTCGAGCGGCTCCTGACCCGCTACCAGGCCGACCGCACCGAGGGCGAGCGCTTCGCCCAGTGGACGGCCCGGGCCACCGAGGAGCAGCTCTCATGAGTGAGCGAGCCGCACCGTTCTTCTGCCCGTACTGCGGGGACGAGGACCTGCGCCCCTCCGAGGCCGGGCACGGCTCCTGGGAATGCCACGGCTGCCGCAGGGCCTTCCAGTTGAAGTTCCTCGGCCTGCTGTCGCCCGCTGCCGCGGGGGGACCGAGCGAAGGGGGAAGCGCAGTTGACCGGCACGACGACTGACTACGAGGCGATCGCGACCGCCGCGGGCCGCGACCTGGAGGAGGCGACCCCGCAGGAGATCCTGCGCTGGGCCGCCGACACCTTCGGCAAGCGGTTCTGCGTCACCTCCTCCATGGAGGACGCGGTCGTCGCCCACCTCGCCTCCTCGGTGTTCCCCGGCGTGGACGTGGTGTTCCTGGACACCGGCTACCACTTCGCGGAGACCATCGGCACCCGGGACGCGGTCGCCGCGACGATGCCGGTCAACGTCATCACGCTCACGCCGCTGAGGACCGTGGCCGAGCAGGACGCCGAGCACGGGCCGCACCTGCACGACCGCGACCCGGACCTGTGCTGCTCGCTGCGCAAGGTCGAGCCGCTCAACCGCGGCCTCGGCGCCTACGACGCGTGGGCGACGGGCCTGCGCCGCGACGAGTCGCCGACCCGGGCGAACACCCCGGTGGTGTCGTGGGACCCCAAGCGCCGCAAGGTCAAGCTCGCCCCGATCGCCCGCTGGACGCAGGACGACGTGGACGCCTACGTCGCCGCGAACGGGGTGCTGCTCAACCCGCTGCTGTGGGAGGGCTACACCTCGATCGGCTGCTCGCCGCTGTCCTGCACCCGCAAGCCCGCCGAGGGCGAGGACGCGCGGGCCGGCCGCTGGTCCGGCTCCGGCAAGACCGAGTGCGGCATCCACCTCTGAACCTCCGAACCACCCTCAACCGACCAGAAGGAACCCCACCGTGACGACAGCCGACACACTGGCCGCCAACGGAGCCGCAGAGGCGGCCCGCGCGGCCGCCCCCTGCGAGCGCGGCGCCACCGTGTGGCTGACCGGGCTGCCGAGCGCGGGCAAGACCACGCTCGCCTTCGCCCTCGCCGAGCGGCTGCGCGCCGAGGGCCACCGGGTCGAGGTCCTGGACGGCGACGAGATCCGCGAGTTCCTCTCCAAGGGCCTCGGCTTCTCCCGCGAGGACCGGCACACCAACGTCACCCGGATCGGCTTCGTCGCCGAGAAGCTGGCCGCCAACGGCGTCAAGGTGCTCGCCCCGGTGATCGCCCCCTTCGCCGACTCGCGCGCCGCCGTCCGCGAGCGCCACGCCGCCGCCGGCACCGAGTTCCTGGAGATCCACGTCGCCACCCCGGTCGAGCTGTGCGCCGAACGCGACGTCAAGGGCCTGTACGCCAAGCAGGCCGCCGGGGAGATCTCCGGCCTCACCGGCGTCGACGACCCGTACGAGGCGCCGGAGCACCCGGAGCTGCGCCTCCAGACGCAGGGCCGCGCGGTCACCGAGTCCGCCGCCGAGCTGCACGCCTTCCTGACCGAAAGGGGCCTCGCATGACCACCGCGACCCAGCACACGGTGCAGGCCGACGACACCCCGTTCGCGCTGTCCCACCTGGACGCGCTGGAGGCCGAGTCGGTGCACATCTTCCGCGAGGTCGCGGGGGAGTTCGAACGCCCGGTGATCCTCTTCTCCGGCGGCAAGGACTCCATCGTCATGCTGCACCTGGCGCTCAAGGCCTTCCGGCCCGCCGCGGTGCCCTTCTCGCTGCTGCACGTCGACACCGGGCACAACTTCCCCGAGGTCATCGCCTACCGCGACCGCGTCGTCGCCGAGCACGGCCTGCGCCTGCACGTGGCCCACGTCCAGGACTTCATCGACCGCGGCGTCCTGCGCGAGCGCCCCGACGGCACCCGCAACCCGCTGCAGACCGTCCCGCTGCTCGACGCGATCGAGACCAACCGCTTCGACGCCGTCTTCGGCGGCGGGCGCCGCGACGAGGAGAAGGCCCGCGCCAAGGAGCGCGTCTTCTCCCTGCGCGACGAGTTCGGCGCCTGGGACCCGCGCCGCCAGCGCCCCGAACTGTGGTCGCTCTACAACGGCCGGCACGCCGTCGGCGAGCACGTGCGCGTCTTCCCGCTCTCCAACTGGACCGAGCTCGACGTGTGGCAGTACATCGAGCGCGAGGGCATCGACCTGCCGGAGATCTACTACGCCCACGAGCGCGACGTCTTCTCCCGCAGCGGCATGTGGCTCACCGCCGGCGAGTGGGGCGGGCCCCGCGAGGACGAGCCCGTCCAGCGGCGCCTGATCCGCTACCGCACCGTCGGCGACATGTCCTGCACCGGCGCCGTCGACTCCGACGCCACCACGATCGAGGCCGTGATCGCCGAGATCGCCGCCAGCCGCCTCACCGAGCGCGGCGCGACGCGGGCCGACGACAAGCTGTCCGAGGCCGCGATGGAAGACCGCAAGCGCGAGGGGTACTTCTAGCCATGACCAGCACCACCCAGGCCGGCATGACCCAGACCGGCACCGCCACGTCGCTGCTGCGCTTCGCCACCGCCGGCTCCGTCGACGACGGCAAGTCCACCCTCGTCGGCCGCCTCCTGCACGACTCCAAGTCCGTGCTCGCCGACCAGCTGGAGGCCGTCGCCCACGCCTCCCGCAACCGCGGACAGGCCGCGCCCGACCTCGCGCTGCTCACCGACGGCCTGCGCGCCGAGCGCGAGCAGGGCATCACCATCGACGTCGCCTACCGCTACTTCGCCACCCCCCGGCGCCGGTTCATCCTCGCCGACACCCCGGGCCACGTGCAGTACACGCGGAACATGGTCACCGGCGCCTCCACCGCCGAGCTCGCCGTCGTCCTCGTCGACGCCCGCAACGGCGTCGTCGAGCAGACCCGCCGGCACGCCGCCGTCGCCGCCCTGCTGCGCGTGCCGCACGTCGTCCTCGCCGTCAACAAGATGGACCTCGTCGACTACGCCGAGCCCGTCTTCGCCGCCATCGCCGCCGAGTTCACCGCCTACGCCGCCTCCCTCGGCGTCAAGGACGTCCTCGCCGTGCCGATCTCGGCCCTCGCCGGCGACAACGTCGTCGAGCCCTCCGCCCACATGGACTGGTACGGCGGCCCGACCCTGCTGGAGCACCTGGAGACCGTCCCGGTCGGCAGCGACCCGAGCGCCGAGCCCGCCCGTTTCCCCGTCCAGTACGTCATCCGCCCGCAGACCGAGGCGCACCCCGACTACCGCGGCTACGCCGGCCAGCTGGCCTCCGGCGTGCTGCGCGTCGGCGACGCCGTCACCGTCCTGCCCTCCGGCCACACCACCACCGTCGCCGGCATCGACGCGCTCGGCGAGGAGACCGACATCGCCTGGGCCCCCCAGTCGATCACCGTGCGCCTCGCCGACGACATCGACGTCTCGCGCGGCGACCTCATCGCGGCCGGCCCCGCCCCCGTCCCCACCAAGGACATCGAGGCGACCGTCAGCCACCTCAACGAGCGCCCGCTGCGCGCCGGGGACAAGGTGCTGCTCAAGCACACCACCCGCACCGTCCGCGCGCTCGTCAAGGAGATCTCCTACCGGATCGACATCGACACCCTGGAGCGCCGTTCCGGCGCCGACGGGCTGAACGTCAACGACATCGGCCACGTGGTGCTGCGCACCGCCGAGCCGCTGGCGCTCGACACCTACTCCGCCAACCGCCGCACCGGATCGTTCCTGCTGATCGACCCGGCCGACGGCACCACCCTCACCGCCGGCATGGCGGGCGAGGCCTTCGACACCGTACGCAGCACCGACGTCAACGACGCCACCGAAGAGGAGGACTGGGTCTGATGCCCAGCGAGGCGTTCTCGGGCATGGACAAGGAAGGCGGCCGCATCGGCAGCGGCGTCCTCGGCAGTGGCCAGGGCGGACTGACCCGATGTGTGGGCCGACAGGGCTGAGAACGCCCTGTCACCGGGCCGCCTCCCCCGCAGCCGCCCGGCTTGCCCGGCATCCGCGATGCCGCAAGCACCACCTTCCGAACTCCAGCCCCGAGACCGCCTCCTGACGGTCCGTCCGCGAACGGGACATCACCATGGCACCGATCCAGGCCCTCCTGCATACCCGCATCCGCCCCAACGCCGGGCGGATCAGACGCGCCGCCGCGGCCGCCGTCGCCGGCCTGGCGACCGTCGCCCTGCTGTCCGCGTGCAGCTACGGCTCCAAGGCCGAGGGGAAGTCCTCCGGCGACGCCGGCTCCTCCGCCGCCGGGGCTTCGGCCGCCGGCGACAAGCTCTCCGCCGACACGGTCAAGATCGGCTACTTCGCCAACCTGACCCACGGCACCGCCCTGGTCGGCCTCCAGGAGGGCCTCTTCCAGAAGGAGCTCGGCGCCACCAAGATCAAGACCCAGGTCTTCAACGCGGGCCCGGCCGAGATCGAGGCGCTCAACGCCGGTTCCATCGACATCGGCTGGATCGGCCCCTCCCCCGCGATCAACGGCTACACCAAGTCCGACGGCAAGTCGCTGAGGATCATCGGCGGTTCGGCCTCCGGCGGGGTCAAGCTGGTCGTCAACCCGGACAAGGTCTCCTCCCTCGACGACCTCAAGGGCAAGAAGATCGCCACCCCGCAGCTGGGCAACACCCAGGACGTGGCGCTGCTCAACTACCTGGCGGGCAAGGGCTACAAGGTCGACCCGAGCACCGGCGCCGGGGACGTCTCGGTGGTGCGCACCGACAACAAGGTCACCCCCGACGCCTACAAGCAGGGCTCCATCGACGGCGCCTGGGTGCCCGAGCCCACCGCCTCCAAGCTGGTCACCCTCGGCGCGAAGGTCCTGCTCAACGAGAAGGACCTCTGGCCGGACAAGAAGTTCGTGATCACCAACATCATCGTCTCGCAGAAGTTCCTCAAGGAGCACCCGGACGTGGTGGAGGCCGTGCTGCGCGGCTCGGTGAACGCCAACGCCTTCATCAAGGCCAACCCGGACAAGGCCAAGGCCGACGCCAACGAGGCCATCAAGAAGGAGTCCGGCAGCGCGCTGGAGCCGGCCATCCTCGACCCGGCCTGGGCGGACATCGACTTCCTGGACGACCCGCTGGCCGGCACCCTGCAGGCCGAGGCCGACCACGCCGTGACCGCGGGGCTGCTCAAGAAGCCCAACCTGAACGGGATCTACGACCTCGGCCCGCTGAACAAGGTGCTCGCGGCCAAGGGCCAGGCCCCCGTGGCGGACGCCGGACTCGGCGCCAAGTAGCGCCGCCTCCCCTCCAGTTCCGCGGTCCGGACCCCCGCCCGCCCGGTCGATCCCCGATCGATGCCCACCGGACGGGCGGGGCCGGACCCCGGCTCCCAAGCTCCCCGCCCCTCCCTCCTTGCCCGCCGACGGGCAGGAGGGGCCCATGACCACTCACGCAGGAGGTGCCCGGATGACCTCGGCACTGACCACCTCGGCGGACGCCCCCGGCACCGCCGGCGCCGCGCCCGCGCCCGCCGTCCGGATCTCGCACGTGCACAAGTCCTTCGGCCGCCCCGGCGCGCAGACCCACGTCCTGGACGACATCACCCTCGACGTGGCGCCCGGTGAGTTCGTCACGCTGCTCGGCGCCTCGGGCTGCGGCAAGTCCACCCTGCTGAACCTCGTCGCCGGCCTCGACCGCCCCATCCGCGGCAGCATCGAGGTGCCCGGAGCCCGGCCCGCCCTGATGTTCCAGGAGCACGCGCTGTTCCCCTGGCTCACCGCCGGGCGCAACATCGAACTCGCCCTCAAGCTCGCCGGCGTCCCCCGCCCCGAGCGGCGCGCCGAGGCCGAGCGGCTCCTCGAACTCGTGCGCCTGAGCGGCTCCTACGGCAAGCGCGTGCACGAGCTGTCCGGCGGCATGCGCCAGCGCGTCGCGATGGCCCGCGCCCTCGCCCAGGGCAGCAAGGTGCTGCTGATGGACGAGCCGTTCGCCGCGCTCGACGCCATCACCCGCGACGTCCTGCACGACGAGATCACCCGGATCTGGGCCGAGCGGCAGCTGTCCGTCCTGTTCGTCACCCACAACGTGCGCGAGGCCGTGCGCCTCGCCCAGCGCGTGGTGCTGCTCTCCTCCCGCCCCGGCCGCATCGCCCGCGAGTGGCACATCGACCTGCCGCAGCCGCGGCGCATCGAGTCCGCCGGCGTCGCCGACCTGTCCATCGAGATCACCGAAGAACTGCGTGGGGAGATCCGTCGCCATGTCCAGCACTGACACCACCCCCGTCCTGGACAAGCGCGGAGCCGCCGACACCGCCGACGTCGGCGCCGGCCTGGACGCCCTGGACGCCGTCTCCGCCCGGCGCAGCTCGCTCGGCGAGGTGCTGCGGCAGAAGGCGCTGCCGCCGCTGCTCGGCGTCCTCGTCGTGCTCGCGCTGTGGCAGGGCGCGTACAGCCTGCACCTCACCACGTCCGACAAGCTTCCCAGCCCGGCGGCCGTGTGGCACTCCGCGCAGGACCTCTGGTACCAGGGCACGCTGTTCTCGATCATCTGGACGAGCGTGTGGCGCGGCCTGTCCGGCTTCCTGCTGGCCGTCGTCATCGGCACCCCGATCGGCCTGGTCGTCGCCCGCGTGAAGCCGGTGCGCACCGCGATCGGCCCGGTCCTGCAGGGCCTGCAGTCGCTGCCGTCGGTCGCGTGGGTGCCGGCCGCGGTGATCTGGCTCGGCATCAACGACTCGATGATGTACGCGGTGATCCTGCTCGGCGCCGTGCCCTCCATCGCCAACGGCCTCGTCGCCGGGATCGACCAGGTGCCGCCGCTGTTCCTGCGCGCCGGGCGCACCATCGGCGCCACCGGCCTCACCGGTGCCCGGCACGTGCTGCTGCCCGCCGCGCTGCCCGGCTACCTGGCCGGGCTCAAGCAGGGCTGGGCGTTCTCCTGGCGCTCGCTGATGGCCGCCGAACTCGTCGCCTCCTCCCCCGACCTCGGGCTCGGCCTCGGCCGGTACCTGGAGAACCAGCGCGAGTTCTCCGACATGCCGGGGGTGCTGCTCGGCATCCTCCTGATCCTGTTCGTCGGGATCGCCATCGAGCTGCTCGTGTTCACCCCGGTCGAGCGCCGGGTGCTGCGCAACCGCGGCCTGCTGGCCGCCGCGAAGTAGGGACGCACCGCATGACCGCCCTCCTCCTCATCGCCCACGGCAGCCGCGACCCGCGGCACGCCGCGACGGTGGCCGCGCTCGTCGACCGGGTGCGGGCGCAGCGGCCCGGGCTCGACGTCGCGACGGCGTACCTGGACCACTGCGCGCCGCGGATCCCGCAGGTGGTCGGGCGGCTCGGGGCGGCGGTGGCGGTGCCGCTCCTGCTGAACCGGGCGTTCCACGCCAAGCACGACATCCCGGCGGCGCTGCGCGCGGCGGGCGCGGGGCTGCCGGTGGCGGACGTCCTCGGTCCGTCGCCGCTGCTGCTCGCCGCGCTCGACCGGCGGCTGGCGGGGGCGGGCCTGGATGTCGCGTCGGCGGGGGTGCGGGCCCGCACGGGCGTGGTGCTCGCGGCGGCGGGTTCCTCCGACCCGGCGGCGGACGCCGCCACCCGCGCGGTGGCCGACGAGTGGCGCCGCACCCGCGGCTGGGCCGCGGTCGAGGTCGCCTACGCGGCCGGCACCGGTCCCCGCGTCCCCGAGGCCCTGGCCGCCCTGCACGCCGCGGGCGCCGCGCGCACCGCCGTGTCCCCCTACCTCCTGGCGCCCGGCCGCCTCCCGGACCGCATCGCCGAGGCGGCCACCGAGGCCGACCTTTGCGCCGACGTCCTGGGCGCGGCCCCCGAACTGGCCACCCTCCTCCTGGAGCGCCACGACGAGGCCCTGCGGACGTCGCGAGCAATCCCCGCCCTCACGGCCTGAGCCCGCGAGCCGACGGTCACCTCACCGCCTTCCTGCCCAGTGCGTCTCCTCGGCGTCCTCAACGGCCGCCCAGCGGCGCGCCCGCTTGAGGTGGCGTTCGAGCGCCGGCACCGGCTCGGCCGGCTCGGCCGGCTCGGCACTCATGATCTCCTCCTCGGTCAGCTCGTGCGTCTCGTAGTACTCGGCGATCGCTTCGAGATCCGCTTCACTGTCGGTCATCCTTCGCCACCCTCTCCTCCATGCGCGACGGCACTCTCGACAGGATGCTGACGAACGGCCGCATCTCTCAAGTCGTGTAATCCCGAAGGGTGATGACGCCCAAGGTCACCAGGCTGGCGCTGGCCACGGTGCGCCCCTGAGCGCCGCCGACACCTCATGGGCGGACGGGCGGTTGCGGCTGCTCGCGCCGGCCCCCGCCACGGTCTGAGCGCGGCCCTGAATGCGGCCCGACGACGGCGAATACGGCGAAGGGCGCCCTCCGGAGTCCCGGAGAGCGCCCTTCCGCGCGTGTGTGTGCGTCAGTCGAACGTGCGGCGCTGGCGGCCCGTCCCGTAGTTGGAGCCGGACTTGGCGCCGCTTCCGGGCTTGGCACGGCCGGAGGAGCGGCCGATGAAGCCGGCCGCCTGCGGGCGCTCGCCCTGGGCCTGGGCGGCGGCGCCCATGCGCTGCTTGGGGCGGGGGCGGCGCGGGTTGCCGTTCATGTCGACGTCGGCGGGCAGCCCGGAGCGCTTGCCGGGGCGGCGGCGCGGGGCGCCCTTGCCCTCGGCCTTGGGCTTGGCGTCGGCCTCGGCGGCGGGCACCGGGACGGCGACGGTGACGGCGACGCCGCTCGGGGTGCGGGCGCCGGTGATCTTGGCGAGGTCGGCGTCGCCGGGGCGGACCTTGGTGACGGTCGGGCGGATGCCGGCGACCGTCATCAGCCGGTTGACCTCGCGGCGCTGCTCGGGCAGGACGAGGGTGACGACCGTGCCGGACTCGCCGGCCCGGGCGGTGCGCCCGCCGCGGTGCAGGTAGTCCTTGTGGTCCACCGGCGGGTCGACGTTGACGACGAGGTCGAGGCCGTCGATGTGGATGCCGCGGGCGGCGACGTTGGTGGCGATCAGCGCGGTGACGTGGCCGTCGCGGAACTGGTCGAGGACGCGGTTGCGCTGCGGCTGGGACTTGCCGCCGTGCAGCGCGGCGGCCTTGACGCCGTTGGCGAGCAGCTGCTTGGCGAGCCGGTCGGCGCCGTGCTTGGTGTGCACGAACATGATCAGGCGGCCGTCGCGGGAGGCGATGTGCGCGGTGGTGGACGCCTTGTCGGCCGGGTCGAGCTGCAGGACGTGGTGGTCCATGGTGCTGACCGCGCCGGCCGAGGGGTCGACCGAGTGGGTGACCGGGTCGGAGAGGAAGCGCTTGACCAGGCGGTCGACGTTGCGGTCCAGGGTGGCGGAGAACAGCATCCGCTGCCCGCCCTCGGCGACCTGCTCCAGCAGCTTGGTGACCTGCGGCAGGAAGCCCATGTCGGCCATCTGGTCGGCCTCGTCGAGGACGGTGATCGCGACGTCGGACAGGATGACGTCGCCGCGGCCGATCAGGTCGTCGAGCCGGCCGGGGGTGGCGACGAGGACCTCGGTGCCACGGCGGACGGCGTTGGCCTGGCGCCCGATCGACATGCCGCCGACGACGGTGGTGATCCGCAGGTTGACGGCGGTGGCGTAGGGGGTGAGCGCCTCGGTGACCTGCTGGGCGAGCTCGCGGGTGGGCACCAGCACGAGCGCGAGCGGGTGCCGGGCGTCGGCGCGGCGCCCGGCGGTGCGGGCGAGCAGCGGCAGGCCGAAGGCGAGGGTCTTGCCGGAGCCGGTGCGGCCGCGGCCGAGCACGTCGCGCCCGGCGATCGAGTCGGGCAGCGTGGCGCCCTGGATCGGGAACGGCTCGGTGACGCCCTCGCGGCCGAGCGCGGACAGGATCGCCTTCGGCAGGTCGAGCTCGGCGAAGGTGGCCGCCGGGGGCCGCGACGGGGTGCCCTGGACGACGGTGAAGTCGGCGGGCGCGGCGGCGGTGGCGCGGGAGGTCTTGGGGGCGCGGGATCCGGCGGTGCGGGATCCGGCGGCGGCGCCGGCGCCGGCGCCGGTGCGGCCGCGCGGCTTGCGGGTGCGCGGGGCGCCTTCGGTGCGGGCGCCGTCGGTACGGGCGCCGCGGTCGCGCGGCGTGCGGGCAGGGGTGGTCACGGGTTCTCCGTCGGTCGGTCGGCGGCAGCCCGGGGTACGGGCTGGTCGGCCGTCGGTGGGAGATACGCCGCCCCGGCCGTATGGCGGCTTCTGCCGCCGTGTGGCGGCATGCGCGAGGGCCCGCACCGAGCGGTGCGGGCCCCCGCTACGCGAGATCGCGAGTCAGCTCGGGGGCTGGACTCAGATGACGCGGATGTTCTCGGCCTGCGGGCCCTTCTGGCCCTGGGTCACGTCGAACTCGACCTGCTGGCCCTCGACGAGCTCACGGAAGCCCTGAGCAACGATGTTCGAGTAGTGCGCGAACACGTCCGGGCCGCCCTCGGCCTGCTCGATGAAGCCGAAGCCCTTTTCGCTGTTGAACCACTTCACGGTGCCGGTAGCCATAACCGTCTCCTCTAAAACTGGGGCATCAGGGATCCACACCGCGTGAACCCCTAAGTAGCCGCGATCCCCATCCGGAGACTGAAACACCGGACAAAACAAATGCGCCTGTTGGTTGGGACCAGCAGGCGCACACAAGCGTTCATGGGAACCAAAACTGCAACTGGTTCGACTGTAGCACGGGGACACCCCGATTGACCGGGGGATTTTGTGCTCTGGAGATCACGTTTGCGGGCCCCGGGAAGCGGGCAGGCGGCGCCCCGCCGAAGCGGGACGCCGCCTGTGGACCACCGGGTCGGTCCGGTGGGCCGCACCCGTGGTCCGGCCCGGTGAGTCGGATCACCGGGTCGGACCAGTGGGCCGGGTCACCCGGCCGGACGAGCCGGCCGGACGGGTCGGCCGGGCGCTCAGCGCCGCCCGGCCGGCTCCGGCACGCCGTGCGCGTCCTGGAGCGGCACGGAGCCGCCGCCGTGGCCGCCGCCGTCCCCGTGGCCGGGCCACCAGGCGCGGTGGCCCAGCAGCGCGGTGAGCGACGGGGTGAAGAACATCGCCATCACGAAGGCCGCCAGCACGATGCCGAAGGCCAGCGAGAAGCCGAGCTCCATGAACAGGACGTTGCCCGCGAGCATGAAGGTCGCGAACGAGGCCGCCAGGATGAAGCCGGCCGCCGCGACCGTCGGGCCGCCGTGCTTGATGGCCTCGCTGGCCGCCTCGCGCGGGCTGCGGCCCTCGCGGGCCTCCTCGCGGAGGCGGGCGATGATCAGGATGTTGTAGTCGGTGCCGATCGCCACCACGAACAGGTAGATGAAGATCGGCAGCATGAACATCAGACCCGGCTCGCCCTTGATGTTCTGGAACAGCAGGGTGGTGGCGCCGAGGGTGCCGCCGAAGCCGAGGCCGACCGAGGCCATCAGGTACCAGGGGGCCACGACGCTGCGCAGCTGCAGGCCCAGGATGAGCATGATGAGCAGGGCCGCGATCGGGAAGACCAGCGTGTAGTCGTGCACCATCGCGGTGTTGATGTCCTTGTACACCGAGGTGATGCCGCCGACCAGCGACTTCGAGTCGGCCGGGGCGGCCGCGTGGGCGGCGTCGCGGACCTTCCCGATGGTGTCGATCGCCTTGTTGGAGGCCGGGGCGTCCTTGAGCAGCACGGTGAAGTCACCGGTGGTGCCGTCGGCGCTGATCGCCTTGTTCTCCGCGCTCGGCGTCACGACGCCGGCCACGCCGTCGACCGCGCCGAGCTTGCCGGCGAAGTCCTTCAGGGCGGCATCGCTCAGCTTGGCGCCGTTGGTGGAGGTCAGGTAGACGTGGCTCGGGTCGGCCGCGCCGGCCGAGAAGGCCGTCATCAGCTTGTCCTGGACGACCATCGACTCCTTGTTCTTCGGCATGGAGCTGCCGGCGAGGTCGTAGGTGCCGTTGTAGTTGAGGCCGGCCAGGGCCAGCACCACGAGGACGCCGCCGGAGACCAGGGCGACCAGGCCGGGCTTCTTGCCGGTCATCCGGCCGAGCGCGGCGAAGCGGGCGTTCTTGGGCTCCTGCATCCACTTCTTGCCCGGCCAGAACACGGCCTTGGACGGGATGACGGTGAGCACGGCCGGGGCCAGGGTCAGCGAGACCAGGGCGGTCGCGACGACGGCGATGGCGAGCGCCGGGCCGAGCGCGGTGAACATGCCGAGGCTGGAGAGGATCAGCACCGCGAAGGCCACGGCGACCGCGCCGGCGGCGGAGGCGATCGCCTCGCCGACCCGGCCGACGGCGTTGGCCACGGCGGTCTTGCGGTCCTCGCCGGTGCGCAGCCGCTCGCGGTAGCGGAAGGCGAGGAACAGGAAGTAGTCCGTGCCGACGCCGAGCACGACGATGATCAGGATCGCCGAGGTCATCGGGGAGGACTTGAGGTCGAACATCTTGATCGCGTCGGCGATCAGGCCGTTGGCCACCGGCATCGCGATGACCAGCGAGAGCAGCACCGGCAGGATGCCCGCGAGGATGCTGCGGAAGATGATGCCGACGATCAGGATGACGAGCAGCAGGCTGCCGAGCATGACGATCATGTCGGTGGCGCCGGAGGCGTCCTGCTGGTCGAGGCTGCTGGCAGCCTGGCCGCCGACCTGGAACTTCAGGCCGGTGCCGTCGGCGAGCTTGGAGCCGTCCTCGCGCAGCTTCTTGGCCGCGTCGGTGTACTCCTTGTCCTGCATCTTGGACTTGTCGATGGCGACCATGGACAGCGCGTACTTGCCGTCCGCGGACTTCGCCTTCTCGGAGACCGGCAGGATCTGCTGGACGGCCGGGATGTTCTCGTCGGTCAGGCCCTTGACGACCTTCTCCATCGAGGTCTGGTCCTCGGCGGTGAGCTTCTGGCCGTCGTTGCGCTCGAAGAGCAGCAGGGCGGCGGGGGTGAAGCTCGACGGGAACGCCTGCTCCTGGAGCTGCGCCGCCTGGATCGACTCGTAGTGCTTGGGCAGGAACGCGGACTCGTCCGTCTGCGAGGTGACGGCGGGCGCGCTCGCGACGATGGCGATCATCGCGACGACCCACGCCGCGATCACCCACCAGGCGCGGCGGACGACGAAGTGTCCTAGTCGGTGGAACATGCTCGTGATGCCTCCTGGGCATGGTTCACCGCAGCCCTTGGGGACGGGACGCCGGGCGACGGCAGGACCGGCCGAGGACGCGCGCGGGCGCCCCCTTACCGGTCGGCAGGTAAGTTGGTCTGGAGACTCATCCTACGAGTACTTGCTTGCCGCCCGGCAAGTTGTTTTCGCAGGCCGCCCCCGTGAGGCCCCCCGTGTCCGCGGCCCCGCACCAGTCTCGCCCGTCCGCATACCCCTTGACCTCGTGCTCCGGGTGGAGACCGCTCCCCCTCAGGGTGGAGCTTGCCCCCACCCCCGGGGATGAGGGATCAGGGTCGGAAGGTAGGGAAAACCCCACCCCGGCCCCGAGGCGGGCACCAGGGCCGGGTACCCCGCCAGCCGGATTACGGCCCGACTCGCCTTTCCCTACCGTCTTTCACGACGCCGGAACGCGACCCCGGCGCCCGGCGGCCGGGGGCCGCCGACCACCCGGCGCACGACCGCCGTTCTCCCAGGGGGAAGTCCGTGAAGACCAGGCTCGGCACGGCCGCCGCGATGGGCGCCTGGAGCGCCCGGCACAGAAAGACCGCCGTCTTCGGCTGGCTGCTGTTCGTCGTCCTCGCCGCCGTGCTCGGCGGGATGCACGGCGGCACGAAGGTGGGCCGCGACGAATCGGTGCCCGGCGAGGTGTCCCGGGCCGCGCGGATCCTCGACGACGCGGGGATCAAGGCCCCGGCCGGCGAGACCGTCCTCGTCCAGAGCCCGGAACTGACCGCCGACGCACCGGCGTTCCGGGCCGCCGTCGCCCAGGTGGTCGCCGCGGTCGACGGCACGGGCAAGGCCGCCGCCATCCGCTCCCCCTACGACACCAAGGCCGTTTCCGCGGACGGCCACTCCGCGCTCGTCCAACTGACGCTCAAGGGCGACCGCGACGAGGCCGTCGCCGACGTCCCCGCCGTGATGGAAGCGGTGGCCGGCGTGCAGAAGCAGCACCCCGAACTGACCGTCGTCGAACTCGGCGAC
This sequence comes from Kitasatospora sp. NPDC059747, assembly GCF_042732955.1. Lineage (NCBI taxonomy): Bacteria > Bacillati > Actinomycetota > Actinomycetes > Kitasatosporales > Streptomycetaceae > Kitasatospora > Kitasatospora sp. NPDC059747. The sequence continues at coordinate 28,342 of NZ_JBHWGV010000033.1, forward strand.
GCGAGCTCGGGCAAGTGGATCCAGGACCAGTTCGCCGACGACTTCACCCGCGCCGAGTGGACGGCCGTCCCGCTCGCGCTCGGCATCCTGCTGGTCGCCTTCGGCGCGCTGGTCGCCGCCGTCCTGCCGGTCGTGCTCGCGCTCACCGCGTTCGTCGCCGCCGGCGGCCTGGTCGCCCTCGCCAGCGGGCTGCTGCACACCAGCGACGACGCGAGCTCGGTGATGCTGCTGGTCGGCCTCGCCGTCGGCGTCGACTACTGCCTCTTCTACCTGCGCCGCGAGCGCGAGGAGCGGGCCGCCGGACGGGACCTCGCGGACGCGCTCGCCGTCGCCGCCGCCACCAGCGGCCGGGCCGTGCTGGTCTCGGGCGTCACCGTGGTCGTCGCCATGGCCGGCATGTTCCTCACCGGCATCGCCGACTTCTGGGCGATGGCCTTCGGCACCATCGTCGTCGTGGTCACCGCCGTCCTCGGCTCGCTCACCGTGCTGCCCGCGCTGCTGTCGATGCTCGGCGACCGCGTCGCGAAGGGCCGGGTGCCGTTCCTCGGCAGGGTGCGCCGGCCGGAGGCGGCCACCACGGGTGGGCGCTTCTGGAACGCCGTGCTCACGCCGGTGCTGCGCCGGCCGCTGGCGGCCACCCTGCTCGCCGGGGCGTTCCTGCTCGGGCTGGCCGCGCCGCTGCTCACCATGCACACCGCCAACCTGACCTTCCAGCAGCAACTGCCGCGCGGCAACGCCCTCGTGACCGCCTCGCAGAAGATCGAGGCCGCCTTCCCCGGCAGCCCGGCCCCCGCGACCGTCGTCATCAGGGCCACCGACATCTCCTCCCCCGCGATGACCGCCGCGATCGCCGACCTCAAGGCCCGCGCCCTCGCCAGCGGCCGGATGCACGGCCCGGTGGACGTCACCGTGCACCGCGAGCAGAACGTCGCCACCGTCGACATCCCCCTCGACGGCAGCGGCAACGACGCCACCAGCAACGCCGCGCTCAAGGCCCTGCGCGACGACATCGTGCCCGCCACCGTCCTCAAGGTGCCCGGCACCGAGGCCCCCGTCACCGGGCAGACCGCCGGCTCGCACGACTTCAACGCGAAGATGACCGGCTCGCTGCCCGCCGTGTTCGGCTTCGTCGTCGCCTTCGCCTTCGTCCTGATGCTCACCTCCTTCCGCTCGCTGGCCGTCGCCGCGACCGCCGTCGTGCTCAACCTGCTCTCGGTGGGCGCCGCCTACGGGGTGCTGACGCTGGTCTTCCAGCACGGCGTCGGCGCCTCGCTGCTGGGCACCGCCGGGGTCGGGGCGGTGGAGTCCTGGGTGCCGCTGTTCCTCTTCGTGATCCTCTTCGGCCTCTCGATGGACTACCACGTCTTCGTGGTCTCCCGGATCAAGGAGGGCCGCGACCGCGGCCTGCCGACCCGCGCCGCGATCGCCCACGGCATCCGCTCCACGGCCGGGGTGGTCACCAGCGCCGCGGTGATCATGGTGGCGGTGTTCGCGGTCTTCGGCACCCTCTCGATGCAGGCGATGAAGCAGATGGGCGTCGGCCTCGCCGTCGCCGTGCTGATCGACGCCACCGTGATCCGCGCGGTCCTGCTGCCCGCCGTGATGACCCTGCTCGGCGAGCGCAACTGGTACCTGCCGCGCCTGCTCCACTGGCTGCCCGACCTCTCGCACGGCGAGCCCGCCGCGCCGGTCGGCACCGGCGGCGCCCTCCACGGCCCGGCCGCACCGCGCCACCGGATCGAGGTCTGAGCCACCCGCTCACCGGCGCCGGGCTCCGCATCGCGCGGGGCCCGGCCTCCGTGCGTCATGATGATCACCGTCCGGAGGCCTCCGGACGAACGCCGGCGGAACGGAGCCAGGTCATGACCGCCTTCGACGAGGGCCGCGCCCGGGTCCTGCTCGCCGACGCCTGCGCCTCGGCCGGCCTCCCGGACCCCGGCGACGCGCGGCTGCTCGCGCTCGGCGAGAACGCCGTCTTCGACCTCGGCGAGCCCGCCGTCGTCGCCAAGGTCGGCCGCGGCCCCGGGCTGCGGGAGCGGGCACGGCACGAACTCGCCGTCGCGAACTGGCTGGCGGGGCAGGGCATCCCGGTGGTCCGCCCGTACGACGCCGTCGCGCCCGGACCGCAGCTCGCCGACGGGCACCCCGTCACCTTCTGGCACCGGCTCGCCCCCGCCGTCCGCCCCGCCCGGCCCGCCGACCTCGCCCCGCTGCTGCGCGACCTGCACCGGCTGCCGCTGCCGCCCTTCCCGCTGGCCCGGCGCGACCTGCTCGCCCCGGTCGAGCGCTGGCTGGCCTCCGCCGAGGGCCACGTCGACCCGGCCGACGTCGCGTTCCTGCGCCGCCGCCGGGACGCCTTCGCCGCCGCCCTGCCCGACCTCGCCCCGCACCTGGAACCCGGGCTGATCCACGGCGACGCGCTGCCGCGCAACGTCCACGTCGGCCCGCAGGGGCCCGTCCTGCTCGACCTGGAGAACGTCTCGCGGGACCTGCGCGAGCACGACCTCGTGGTGCTCGCGCTCAGCCACGACCGGTACGGCGTGCCGGGCGAGGAGTACCTCGCGTTCACCGCCGCGTACGGGTGGGACGTGCGCGACTGGCCGGGGTTCGCGGTGCTGCGCGGCGCCCGCGAGACGGCCAGCGCCTCGTGGGTCGCGCAGCAGGCCGCGGGCAGCCCGGCGGCGCTGGCGGAGTTCCGGCGGCGGGTCGACTCGCTGCGCGACGGGGCGACGGACGTGCGCTGGTACCCGTTCTGAGGGTCTGGGAGTGACCCGGCGGGACTCGGCGGGACGGGTGGGGTAGCCGTGGCGGCGGGCGGACGCCAACCCGGGCGGCTGTGAGAAGACTCCTACGACGGAGCGGTCCGGCACGCAACCGGGGCAACTACGATCGGCGTCCTATCGGACAGTCATCCTGACCGAGAGGATCGGCACCCGCCGCCAGTTCCCCAGGAGCCGCCGCCATGCCCCAGTCCGCCGCCCGCCGGCCCGCTTCCCCGAACCGCTCGGCCCGCCTCCGCCGCCGGCTGATCATGGGCAGTGCCGCCGTCGCCGCCGCGCTGGGCGTCGCCGCGTGCGGGACGGCCAGCGGGGCCCTCCAGCCGAGCGCCTCGCCGTCCGCGAAGGGCGCGATCACGATCTCGCCGAGCACCGACCCGGCGCCCGGCGCCCCGGGCACGCCCGGTTCGGACGGCGTGCCCGTCACCGCGGGCGCGGGCGGCCAGGCCGCACCGCCGGTCACCCCGCGCACGCCGAGGACGCCGGACACCACTGCCGGCACGAGCCCGTCCAGCGCGAGTCCGTCGACCGCGAGCCCGTCCACCGCCGCTGCCGCCCCGGCCGTGCCCGCCACACCGCTCTCGGCGACCAGCGTGATCGGCTCGACCGCCTCCGGCGGCCGGACCGTCGCCCTCACCTTCGACGACGGCCCCGGCCCGGCCACCCAGCAGATCCTCGACCTGCTCGCCCAGTACAACGTCAAGGCGACCTTCTGCGAGATCGGCCAGAACGCCGCCGCCAACCCGGGCCTGGTCAAGAAGGTCCTCGCGGCCGGGCACCGGCTGTGCGACCACAGCGTCCACCACCCGCAGCCGTTCCAGAAGCTGCCGCACGACAAGGCCGTGGCCGAGATCTCCGGCGCGAAGGACATGATCGTCAAGGCCGCCGGCCCCGGCACCCAGGTCACCTGGTTCCGCGCGCCCGGCGGCGGCTTCAACGCCGACAACGAGCACATCGCCGCGGGCCTCGGCATGAAGTCCCTCGGCTGGTCGGTCGACCCGCGCGACTGGTCCCGCCCGGGCGTGCCGGCGATCGTCTCCACCGTGCAGAGCCAGCTCAGGCCCGGCGGCGTGATCCTCATGCACGACGGCGGCGGCGACCGCAGCCAGACCGTGGCCGCGCTCAAGCAGCTGCTCCCGTGGCTGGTCGCCCAGGGCTACACCTTCGACTTCCCGGCGGCCTAGGGACGTTGGCGCACCGGCGGACGGCGCTCCGGGTGACCGGGACGCCGTCCGCTACGGTGAGCCGCGTGACGGACCCCACCCCCGCCGGCCTCGTCGACGCCGTGCCCGCCCTCGCCTCCTACCTGCGGCCGGCCACCCTGCTGCACCCCGAGGCCAAGGCACCCACCGCACACGGGAGTTCGCTCGGCGGACCCGCGCTCTGGCCCGACGGCGCACCCTGGCCGCACTGCACCGCCGGGCACCCCGACGATGCCTACGAGGACGCGGCCCCGCGCGACCCGGAGATCACGGCGGCGATCGCCCTCGTCCCGGTCCTGCGCGTCCGCGCCGCCGACGCACCCCACCTGCCCTGGCCCGACGGCGCCGACGTGCTCCAGGTGCTCTGGTGCCCCAACGACCACGACGACATCCAGGGCGACCGCTACTACTACGGTCCCGCCGTCGAACTCCACTGGCAGCGCGCCGACGGCCTCGCGCCCCGCACTCCCCCGCGGTCCCGGCGCTCCGACGACGAATACCTGCCCACGCCGTGCGTGCTGCGCCCCCAGCAGATCCGCGACCTCCCCGACCGCGACGAACTGCCCGGTGAACTCCGTTCCGCCGCCGAGGAGTTCGCCGAACGGAACGGCACCGAGTACCACCGTGACCTCGCCTGCGCCGGGGGCTGGAAGCTCGGCGGCTGGCCGTCCTGGCGCTCCACCGACCTGATCCCCGTCGACTGCGGCGCGTGCGGCGCCCGGATGCGGCACCTGCTCACCGTCGAGAGCGGCGACGACCCGGACGTCAGCGTCGGCCGCCACGGCGAACTGCACGTCTTCGTCTGCCCGCAGGACCTCGGCCACCCCGTCGGGCTCGACCTCCAGTAGGCCCCCGGCCGTCAGAGCAGGTGGAGCCGGTACACCTGCCGGGAGCCGCCCTCCGGCCCCGGCTCCGCCGGCTCGGCCGGCGTGAAGCCCAGCCGTTCGTAGAACACCCGGGCCCCGCTCACGACCGCCCCGGGGTGGTGAGCGCCGAACGTCACCACCTCGACGGTCGCCGGGCGGACCCGGACCCGCCGGCGCAGCACGTCCTCGACCAGCGCCCGGCCCACGCCCGTCCCCCGGGCCCGCTCGGCGACCACCAGCCAGTGCAGGTGGTGCACCGGCGGCTCACCACCGAACAGCAGGGCGCCGAGCAGGCCGCCGTCCGGGCCGTCGACCACCGTGGCGCGCCCGCGGTCGATGTTCCGGACGACGGCCCGGCGGAACCCGGGGTCGTCCACCATCGGCCCGAACCAGTGCTCGACCTCGGCGGCGAGGGCGAGGAAGCCGGGCAGGTCGGCGGGCCGCGCGAGGCGTGTGATCACCCGGGGAGTCCGGCAGGCGCGCCGCCCGCTACCGCAGCGGCCAGCGGGGGTCCACCACGGCCTGCGGGTCCTTGCCGCGGCGCAGCCACGCCTGGAGGCCCTCGGCCCACTCCCGGTACCAGTGGACCTGACGCCCGTGCAGGTCGGCCGGGGCCACGTCGCCGACCTCGGAGCGGTAGCGCTCGGCGAGGGCGACGGCGACGCGGACGGCGGCCAGGGCGTCGCTGCCGGCCTCGTGGGCGTCGGTCAGCTCGACGCCGTACACCTCGCAGACGCGCTGCAGGGTGCGGGAGCCCTTGCGGTACTTGTCCACCGCCCGGTCGATCACCAGCGCGTCCAGCACCGGCCCGACCGGACGGCCGAGGCGCTCGGCGAGCGTCGCCAGCCCGTGCCGGCGCAGCTCGGCGTCGAGGAGGGAGAGGTCGAAGGGCGCGTTGAACCCGACCACCGGCCGCCCCGCCGCGAGCCGCCCGCAGAGCGCCGCGGCTATCTCCTCCACCGCCTCCTTGGCCGGCCGCCCCTTGCGCCGGGCGACGTCGTCCCCGATCCCGTGGATCGCCTCCGCCTCGGCGGGGATCGGCACCCCGGGATCGAGCAGCCAGCCGGCGACCCCCGCCCGGCGGGCCCCGACGGTGTCCACGAGCGCGGCCGTGACGATGCGGTCCACGGCCGGGTCGGTGCCCGTGGTCTCCAGGTCGAAGCCGACCAGTGGCTGCTGCCACCAGCTCATGCGCCCGCCTCGCTTCGCTCGACAGGGGCACTCGCCCACGCGCGCCTCTCAACGATTCGCTCGCTCCGCTCGCTCATGGGGTGCGTCCTTCCGTCCTGCTGTGCGAAACAGCCCCTATCATGACCCGCCCCACCGACAACCCGGCCGCCCAGGGGTCCGCTCCGGCGGGCCGCCGGGCCCTAGGCTGGTCCCCGGACCCGATCGGAGGAGCCGACGATGAGCACCGCCCCGAACCTGCCCGTGCCCCCGAACCGGCCCGACGAGGCCCACCCGCTGCGGACGATCAGAGAGATCCGCGCGTCCTTGCCCGGGGACCAGGTGGAGCACTTCGACGCCGAGCTCGCCGACACCGACATCGACGAGCTGCCGGCGATACTGCACCGCTGGGCCACCCTGGGCACCGACGGCTTCGTCGACTTCCTGCTGTCGGCGCCCCTCGAAGGGCTGGAATTCGGATCCCGGTCCTACGACGACGAGGCCGGCCCGGGCACCGGTGTCGTCGCCGAACCCACCGCCCGGCCGAAGGCGGTCAACCCGGCGGAGTACTGAGGGTCCGCCGGGTCTCCGGGCCGGGCGGGGCGGTTACCGGGCCCCGTGGGTGAGGGCGAGGCGGCTGGGGATGACGCTGGACAGGACGGCGAGGACCAGGCAGACGGCGGCCGCTCCGGCGAGCGGGGTCCAGGGGAGGCGGAAGGCGATCGCGGTCTGGCCGGCCAGGATGCGGTGGTCGATCAGTGCCGTCGCGCCCCACTGGGTGAGCGCGGTGACGGCGAGGGCGAGGACGGCCGCGGTGGCGACGACCAGGACGGCCTCCAGGGCGACCATCGACAGCACCTGCCGGCGCACCGTCCCGGCGAGGCGCAGGACGGCGAAGTCGCGGCGGCGGTCCGCGGCCGACATCACCATGGTGTTGACGATGGCGATGAGCGCGTAGAGCAGGGCCGGGCCGAGGATCGTGCTGGTGGCGATCCACGCGTAGTGGGCGCCGGGGTCGGGGCCGGGCGTGCGGGCGTCGGTGAGCGTGCCGCCGTAGGTCGCGGCCGGGGCGTCGGAGAGGTGGACGGCGCCGGGGCGGGCGCCGTCCAGGTGCGCGGTGACGGCGTCGCCGCTGAGCAGCACCTCGTCGAGGCCGAGCTGGGTGCGGTAGACCAGGGCGAGCCGCAGGCTGGTGACGGTGCCGTCGGCGAGCCGCAGGTTGACCTGGTCGCCGAGCTTCCAGCCGTGGCCGCGCACCTGGTGGACGGAGGCGGCGAGGGTGGCGCCGTGCAGGTCGGCGGGGCTGCCCTCGACGGCGGGCAGGGTCCAGGCGGTGGCGAGGTCGCCGGTGACGACGGTGGCGGCGGACGGCGCGGAGGCGGCCGAGTCCTCGCTGTGGTCGGCGAAGGACGCGGTGTCGGCGCCGAGGCCGGTGATCACGGTGGGGGTGGTGGCGGTGGCGCGCAGGCCGGGCCGGTCGGCGGTGAGCCGGGCGAGGGTGTCGACGGGCAGCGGGACGGCGCCGGGCCGCAGCACGTAGCGGGCGGCGGCGGTGGCCCGGCCCTGGGCGGTCATGGCGTCGGCGAAGGCGGCGGTGGCGCCGATGGCGGTGCCGGTGAGCGCGATGGTGAGGAAGGCGGGGGTGGCGGTGGAGACGGTGCGGCGGACGGCGGTGAGCGCGTTCTGCCGGGCGAGCAGGGGTGCGGCGGCGACGGTCCAGCGCAGCGGGGCGCTGAAGGCGCGGACGAGCAGCGGGACGAGCAGCGGCGCGAAGAGGGCGAGCGCGGCGATCGTCATGAGGTCTGCGGCCATGACCCACTGGGAGGCGAGCTGGGGGTCGTCGGGCTGGTCGCCGGGGGCGGGGGGCATGCTCGGGGCGGCGAGGTAGTAGCCCACCGCGCCTGCCAGGGCGAGGAGTTGGGCGGCGGCGCAGGCCCAGCGCAGCGGCGTCATGACCTTGCGGTCGACGGCGGCGTCGCCGAGGGCCTCGACGGCGCGGACGCTCCCGGCCCGCAGGGCGGCGCCGAGGGCGCCGAGCAGGGCGACGAGCAGGCCCACGGCGGCCGCGACGAGCATCGGGGTGAGCGCGGGGTGGGAGGTGAAGCCCGCCTGGGCGGCGCCGCGGGCGACGAGCCAGGCGGCGAGCGCGGGTGCGGCGGGCAGGGAGAGGAGGCAGCCGGAGACGGCGGCGGCGAGGGCGACGGCGGCGGCCTCGCCGGTGATCAGCAGCACGACCTGGCGGGGCGTCGCGCCGACGGCGCGCAGCATCGCGATCTCCTGGCGGCGCTGGGCGACGGCGAAGGCGAAGGTGCCGGCGACGACGAAGACGGCGACGAAGGCGGCCATGCCGGCGGTGAAGGTGAGCACCTTGTGCAGGGAGGGCGCACCGAGCGGGGAGTCGTCGCCGGCGGTGTCGTCGAGGAGGGTGCCGGTGGTGGCGACGAGGGTGACGCCGAGGGTGAGCGCGACGTAGGAGCCGGCGAAGGCGGCCTTGCGGCGGCGCAGGCTCGCGGTGGCGACGGGCAGGAGCGTGGCCATGGTCATGCCGCCGTCTCCAGGGCCGTCATCCGCTCGGCGACCTGCTGGGCGCTGGGGCGGGCGAGGTCGTCGGCGAGGCGGCCGTCGGCGAGGAAGAGCACGCGGTCGGCGTAGGAGGCGGCGACCGGGTCGTGGGTGACCATGACGGTGCTCTGGCCCTCGCGGTCGACGAGGTCGCGCAGGAGGGCGAGGACGTCGCGGCTGCTGGAGCTGTCGAGGGCGCCGGTGGGCTCGTCGGCGAACAGGACCTGCGGGCGGGCGATGAGGGCGCGGGCGATCGCGACGCGCTGCTGCTGGCCGCCGGAGAGCTGGGAGGGCAGGTGGCCGGTGCGCTGACCGAGGCCGACCTGGTCGAGGGCGCGGTGGACCTGCGCGCGGTCGGGGCGGCGCCCGGCGAGGCGCAGCGGCAGGCCGACGTTCTGTTCGGCGGTGAGCGAGCCGACGAGGTTGAAGGCCTGGAAGACGAAGCCGAGCTTCTCGCGGCGCAGCACGGTGAGCCGGGTCTCGGTCAGCGTGGCGAGGTCGGTGCCGTCGAGGGTGACGCGGCCGGTGTCGGGCCGGTCGAGGCCGGCGGCGCACTGGAGCAGGGTGCTCTTGCCGGAGCCGGAGGGGCCCATGACGGCGGTGAAGGTGCCGCGCGCGAACTCGACGTCCACCCCCCTGAGCGCGTGGACGGCCTCCGGGCCGGTTCCGTAGGTGCGGTGCAGTTGTTCGAGGCGCAGGACGGCCTCATCCCCCGTGATCATCACGGGGGCTATGCCTACCACGAGCGGGCCTGCTGAGGCCATCTCAAGTGGCGAAACGATTCTGCCGCGTCCGGGGTTCACGAACGAGGAGGACGTCGACCCGGTCCTCGCGTTCCAGGACGAAGCCGTGGCGCTCGTACAGGCGCTGGGCGGCGCTGCCCCGCAGGACGACGAGGCGCACCGGCTCCCCGGCCGCGTCGGCCTCGGCGAGGACGTGGCGCAGCACGGCCGTGCCGAGGCCCCGGCCCTGGAGGTGCGGGGCGAGGTAGAACAGCTCCAGGTGGCGCCCGCCCCGCTCGTCGGGCCGGACGCTGAGGGAGCCGGCGAAGGCCCCCTCGACCAGCAGGACGGACGTGTGCGCGGTGGAGAAGGCGTCCCGCACGCGCCGGCGGGAGCGCTGCGGATCCCAGCGGCCGAGGCGTTCCAGGTCGGCGCGCATGACCTGGTCCTTGAGGTCGCAGACGCGGTCGACGTCCTCGGGCCGGGCGGGCTCCAGGGTCCAGTGCGGGAGGCTGTTCACGGCGCGCAGTCTGGCAGCGTCCGCACCCGCCCCACCAGCGCCGCCCGAGAGGTGGACGCGGCTCAGGACACGGGCCGGGAGTCCGCCCAGACCCCCTCGAACTCCTCGCGGTAGACCTCCAGCAGGCCCGCCTCCGTGCCGCCGGGCTGCTGGCCGGCGCCGCCGCGCAGGACGAGCGCGGGGGACTCCATGCCGCGGGCGCGGCGCAGGTAGGGCTGGACGACGCCGAGGTCGCGGCCGGCCCGGCGGCCGCCGCGGCCCTCGGGGCGCGGGCCCTCGACGAGGTAGGCGGTGAAGCGCGGGGTCTCGTCGAAGACCCGGATCTCGAAGCCGCCCGGGTCGCGCAGCCGGGCCCGAACCCGGCGGACGTGCATGATGTTCATCTCGATCGAGCGGGACAACTCGCCGCGGCCGAGGCCGAGTTCGCGCTCACGGCGGCGCACGGCGCTGCTCGCCGGGTTGAGGAACAGCAGCCGCATCCGGCAGCCTTCGCCGGCCAGGCGCACCAGGCGCTTGCCGGTGTAGTTCTGGCAGAGCATGCCGAGGCCGATGCCGAGCGCGTCCAGCCGCCGGGCGCCGTCCAGGAGGTCCTCGACGGGCAGGTCGCGCTGGAGGCGGACCCGGTCGGCGTGCACCGCGACGACGTCCGCGTACCGGCCGGCGACCAGCGACTCGACGACGTCGGCGGGCACCCCGCCGGCGCCGCCGTCGAGCAGGGCGAGCAGGCGGGCGGCGGCGCGCTCGGTCTGGGCGAGGACGGTCTGGGTGAGGACGCGGTTGCGGGAGACCACGTGCCGGGCCACCTCCAGCTCGTCCAGGGCGAGTTCGATCTCGCGCCGGTCGGCGAGGTAGGGCTCGAAGCACGGCCAGTGCTGGACCATGAGCTCGCGCAGCTGGGGCAGGGTGAGGAAGACCAGCGGGTCGTCGTCGGCGGGGTCGAGCAGGTAGCCCTTGCGGCGGCTGACCTCCCGGACGGCGCCGGCGCGGTGCGCCCACTCCTCGCCCGCCGGGCCGGCGGCGGCGGTGACCCAGTCCTCGCCGTGGGCGGGGGCGTAGATGGGGTGCAGGACCTCGTCGACGAGGGAGCGCAGCCGCTGCTCGACCAGGTTGAGCCAGACGTAGGCGCGCCCGGACAGGCGCACGCGCTGGTAGGCGTCCTCCCACTCGGCGCCGGACCAGGCGAGGGCGGGGATCTCCACCGGGCCGCCCTGGGCGGGCACCAGGGAGCGGCCGGTCATGGTGGGGCGCATGACCACCGTGGGCGCCTCGCTGCGGGCGCCGCCCCGCTCGGGGCCGTCGGGCCCGGCGCCACGGCCGCCAGCAGGGAACACCATGCGCCACCTCATCTGCGGCTGACCCCCGCGGGTGCGGGGACCGTTGACGGGCCGTTGACTAGCACCGGTCGGCCGGGGCGGCCGGACGATCAAGGGTACTGCCCGCCGAGAGCCGTCCGCAGCCGGTTGCCCGAGGGGGCGCGGACGCACCAGGGGACCCACCCGTCACAGCGCCGGGCTTAATCGGAGGAATACCGCCCGGACGCCCGTTCGGGCTAACGCAGGGCACGGGTCCCGGCGACCGGGGGAAGGGTCGTGGAGTATGCGGACTGTGCCGTGCGTCACGGCGCGCGTACGCCGCACATGCCCGGCCGCACGGCCGGGAAGACAGCCGCTGATTCTTGGACTGGACGTCAGTTTTCTTTTTTGGCAAGGAAGTTGAGGACTCATGCAGGTCTGGCCCGGCAAGCCCTACCCCCTCGGCGCCACCTACGACGGGGCCGGTACCAACTTCGCGGTGTTCTCCGAGAGCGCCGACCGGATCGAGCTGTGCCTGATCGACGGGGACGGCTCGGAGAGCGCCGTCGAGCTGCGCGAGACGGACGCCTTCGTGCGCCACGCCTACCTCCCGGGCGTCCAGCCCGGCCAGCGCTACGGCTTCCGCGTCCACGGGCCGTACAACCCGGGGCTCGGCCAGCGGCACAACAGCGCCAAGCTGCTCCTGGACCCGTACGCCAAGGCGATGAGCGGGAACGTCGACTGGGACGAGTCCGTCTACGGCTACCACTTCGGCGCCCCCGAGCGCCGCAACGACCTCGACTCCGCCCCGCACACGATGCACTCGGTGGTCATCAACCCCTACTTCGACTGGGGCACCGACCACCCGCCGCGCACCGACTACCACCGGACCGTCATCTACGAGGCGCACGTCAAGGGCCTCACCCGGCTGCACCCCGGCATCCCCGAGGAGATCCGCGGCACCTACGCGGGCCTCGCCCACCCGGCGGTGATCGAGCACCTCGCCAAGCTCGGCGTCACCGCGATCGAGCTGATGCCGGTGCACCAGTTCGTCCGCGACCACCGGCTGCGCGACCTCGGCCTCGCCAACTACTGGGGCTACAACACGATCGGCTTCTTCGCCCCGCACTCCTCCTACTCCTCCGACGGCGACCGCGGCCAGCAGGTGCAGGAGTTCAAGTCGATGGTCAAGGCGCTGCACGCGGCCGGGATCGAGGTGATCCTGGACGTCGTCTACAACCACACCGCCGAGGGCAACCACCTCGGGCCGACGCTCTCCCTGCGCGGCCTGGACAACGTCTCCTACTACCGGCTCGCCCAGGACCAGCGGTTCTACGAGGACACCACCGGCACCGGCAACAGCCTGCTGATGCGCAGTCCGCACGTGCTCCAGCTGATCATGGACTCGCTGCGCTACTGGGTCACCGAGATGCACGTCGACGGCTTCCGCTTCGACCTGGCCGCCACCCTGGCCCGGCAGTTCCACGAGGTCGACCGGCTCTCCTCCTTCTTCGACCTCGTCCAGCAGGACCCGGTCGTCTCCCAGGCCAAGCTGATCGCCGAGCCCTGGGACCTCGGCGAGGGCGGCTACCAGGTCGGCAACTTCCCGCCGCTGTGGACGGAGTGGAACGGCATGTACCGGGACACCGTGCGCGACCTGTGGCGCGGCGAGACCGCCGCGCTCGCCGAGTTCGGCTCCCGGCTCACCGGCTCCTCCGACCTCTACCAGGACGACGGCCGCCGGCCCATCGCCTCCATCAACTTCGTGACCTGCCACGACGGTTTCACCCTGCGCGACCTCGTCTCCTTCAACGAGAAGCACAACGCGGCCAACGGCGAGGACAACCGGGACGGCGAGTCCTTCAACCGTTCCTGGAACTGCGGCGTCGAGGGCCCGAGCAACGACCCGGCCGTCGAGGAGCTGAGAGCGCGCCAGCAGCGCAACCTCATCGCCACCCTGATGCTCTCCCAGGGCGTGCCGATGCTCTCCCACGGCGACGAGCTCGGCCGCACCCAGCACGGCAACAACAACGCCTACTGCCAGGACAACGAGCTCACCTGGGTGCACTGGCCGCAGGAGGACGGGCCGCAGGCGCGGCTGCTGGAGTTCACCCAGGGGATGATCTGGCTGCGCCGCGACCACCCGGTGTTCCGCCGCCGCCGCTTCTTCCACGGGCGGCCGGTCTCCGGGCGGGTGGTCTCCGGGCAGCCGGCCGCCGGCCGCGCGGCGGCGGAGGCGGGCGGCTACGACGACCTCACCGACATCGCCTGGTTCACCCCGAGCGGGGAGGAGATGACCAAGCGCAACTGGGGCGCCAGCTACGCCAAGTCGCTCACCGTCTTCCTCAACGGCTACGCGATCTCCGAGCCCGACCGGCGCGGCGGGCGGATCGTCGACGACTCCTTCCTCCTCATGTTCAACGCGCACTTCGAGCCGCTGGAGTTCACCGTCCCCGCCGACCACGGCCAGGAGTGGCAGGTCGTGGTGGACACCGCGCAGCCCCGGCTGCCCGCCCCCGGCACCGGCGCCCGGGTCAAGGCCGGCGACACGCTCTGGCTCACCGACCGGTCGCTCATGGTGCTCCAGCGCCCGGCGTGAACCCGCGGGCGGTCACCTGTTCGGATCAGCAGCGGGTCTTGGCGGCGGGCTCCCCCGGGTACTCATGGAGCTATGACCTCCGCCGCCGAGCCCGCACGGACCCGCCCGGCCGCCAGTGTCCCCCCGTCCTGGACGCCGACCGCCGGCTACCGACTCCAGCTCCAGCCCGGCTTCACCCTCCGCGACGCCACCGCCGCCGTCCCCTACCTCGCCGCCCTCGGCGTCTCCCACCTCCACCTGTCCCCGCTGCTGGAGGCCGCCCCCGGCTCCACCCACGGCTACGACACCGTCGACCACGGCCGCGTCAGCGAACAGCTCGGCGGCGAGCCCGCCCTGCGCGAGCTGGCCGCCGCCGCGCACCGGCACGGCCTGCGGCTGCTCGCCGACGTCGTGCCCAACCACATGGCCGTGCCCGTCCCCGAACGGCTCAACCGGCAGCTGTGGGAGGTCCTGCGCGACGGGCCCGACTCCCCGTACGCGCGCTGGTTCGACATCGACTGGGCCGCCCAGCCCGGCCCCGCCGACGCCCCCGGACGCGGCCGGGTGCTGCTGCCGCTGCTCGGCGGGCGGCTCGGCGACGAACTCGGCCGGATCACCGTCGACGGCGACGTGCTGCGCTACCACGACCACGTCCTGCCGCTGCGCCCCGGCACCGGGCACCTGCCGCTCGGCGAACTCCTCGCCCGCCAGTGGTACCGCCTCGCCTGGTGGCGCCTGGCCCGCACCGAGCTCAACTACCGGCGCTTCTTCACCGTCAACGAGCTGATCGCCGTGCGGGTCGAGGAGCCCGAGGTCTTCGACGCCACCCACGCCGTGCTGCTGCGGCTGCACGCCGACGGCGTCCTCGACGGCTTCCGGATCGACCACCCCGACGGGCTCGCCGACCCGCGCGGCTACCTGGCCCGCCTCGCCGCGGCCACCGACGGCGCCTACACCGTCGTCGAGAAGATCCTCACCGGGGACGAGCGGCTGCCCGCCGACTGGCCGTGCGCCGGCACCACCGGGTACGACGCGCTGCGCCGCATCGACGGGGTGCTCACCGACCGGGCCGGCGCGGGCCGGCTGGCCGCGGCCTACGAGGCGTTCCTGCACGGGACCGCCGCCCCCGCCGAGCTCCGCCCGGACCCCCACCCGGCGGTCGCCGCGGCCCTGCGCGGCCGGGCCGAGATGACCGCACCGCGCGGCGAGCTCGCGGCCGAGGTCGACCGGCTGGTCCGGCTCGCGGTGCGGGTCGGGGCCGCCGAGCCCGAGCACGCCGACCACGCGCCCTGGCAGCTGCGCGCCTCGCTGGAGCGGCTCCTCACCGGCTACCCGGTCTACCGACCGTACGTGCGGCCCGGCGAGGCCGGCGACGACGGGTACCTGCGCGCGCTGCTCGACGGCGCGGCGGACCCCACCGACTCCCTCGTCGCCGCCCTCGCCCTCGGCGAGCTCGGGCGCGGGCCCGAGAAGGACGAGTTCTGCGCCCGCTTCGCCCAGACCGCCGCCGCCGTCGCCGCCAAGGGCGTCGAGGACACCGCCTTCTACCGGTGGAACGCCCTGCCCGGCCTCAACGAGGTCGGCGGCGAACCCGCCCGCCCCGGACTGGAGCCCGCCGGCTTCCACGACTGGTGCCGGTACCTGGAAGGCGCCTGGCCGCTCAGCATGACCGCGCTCTCCACCCACGACACCAAGCGCAGCGCCGACGCCCGCGCCCGCCTCGCCGTCCTCGCCGAGCAGCCCGAGGCGTGGGCCGCCGAGGCCGCCGCGTGGTCCGCCGCGGCCGGGCCCGGCGGTGACCGCGACGGCGACTGGCTGCTGTGGCACACCCTCGTCGCCGCCTGGCCGATCAGCCCGGACCGCCTCGTCGCCGCCCTCCTCAAGGCCGCCCGCGAGGCCAAGCTGCACACCTCGTGGACGGCCCCCGACGCCCCCTTCGAACGCGCCCTGGAGGAGCGCGCCCGCGCCGTGTACGACACCCCCGGGCTGCTCCCCCGCATCGAGGGCCGGGTGCACGCGCTCGCGCCGTACGCCCGCTCCAACACGCTCTCCGCCGCGCTGCTGCACCTCACCGTGCCCGGCGTCCCCGACCTCTACCAGGGCAGCGAGGAACCGCTGTACACCCTCGTCGACCCCGACAACCGGGGCGTCGTCGACCTCGGCGCCCTCGCCGTCCGGCTCACCGACGCCGCCACCCCGCGCCCCGGCGACCTCGCCCGCGAGAAGCTCCACCTCACCGCGACCGCCCTGCACCTGCGGCGTGCCCGCCCGCTCGGCCCCTACCGGCCGCTGCCCGCCACCGACCTCGCCTCCGACCACCTGCTGGCCTTCGCCCGCGGCGACGACGTCGTCACCGCCGTCACCCGCCTCCCGTACGGCCTGGAGCGCGCCGGCGGCTGGCGGGACACCTTCCTCGACCTGCCCGCGGGCGGGCCGTGGACGGACGAACTGACCCACCGCACGCACCCGGCGGGACCGGTGCCGGCCGCCGACCTGCTGGCGACGTACCCCGTGGCGCTGCTGACGAGGAGGAGCCCGGCGTGAGGCCGTACGAGGTGTGGGCGCCGTTCGCCGCCCACCGGGTCGAGGTCGAAGTCGACGGCGTCCCCCACCCGTTGGGCCGCCGCCCGGACCGGGACGGCTGGTGGGGCGGCGAGGCGCCGGAGGGCGACTACGCGTTCCGCCTCGACGGCGGCCGCCCCCTGCCCGACCCGCGCTCGGCCCGGCAGCCGCACGGCCCGGACGGCCCGAGCCGGGCCGTCGACCACGCCGCGTTCCGCTGGTCGCACACCGGCTGGCGCGGCCGCCCGCTGCCCGGGGCGGTGGTCTACGAGCTGCACGTCGGCACCTTCACCGCCCGCGGCACCTTCGACGGCGCCGCCGAACACCTCGACCACCTCGTCGGCCTGGGCGTCGACTTCGTCGAGCTGATGCCCGTCTGCCCGTTCCCCGGCAAGCACGGCTGGGGCTACGACGGCGTCTCCCTGTGGGCCGTCCACGAGCCCTACGGCGGGCCCGAGGGCCTGAAGCGCTTCGTCGACGCGGCGCACCGCGCGGGCCTCGGGGTGATCCTCGACGTCGTCCACAACCACCTCGGCCCGTCCGGCAACCACCTTCCGGCGTTCGGCCCGTACTTCACCGACCGGCACCACACCCCGTGGGGCTCCGCGATCAATCTGGACGGCCCCGGCTCCGACGACGTGCGGACGTACCTCATCGGCAGCGCGCTCTCCTGGCTGCGCGACTACCGCATCGACGGGCTGCGCCTGGACGCCGTGCACGCCCTCGCGGACGACCGGGCGGTGCACTTCCTGGAGGAACTGTCCGGCGAGGTCGAGAAGTTGGCGGCGGCCACCAACCGCCCGCTGTTCCTGATCGCCGAGTCCGACCTCAACACCCCGCGCACCACCACGCCGCGCGAGGCCGGCGGCCAGGGTCTCGACGCCCAGTGGAGCGACGACTTCCACCACGCCCTGCACGCCGCCCTGACCGGCGAATCCCAGGGCTACTACGGCGACTTCGCGCGGGCGCCGCTCGCCGCCGTCGCGAGGACGCTCACCCGCGGGTACTTCCACGACGGCACCTGGTCCGCCTTCCGCGGGCGCCGCCACGGGCGCCCGTTCGCGCCGGCCGGCGCCGGGCACCGGCTGCTCGGCTACCTGCAGACCCACGACCAGATCGGCAACCGGGCGCTCGGCGACCGGATCTCCACCACGCTCACCCCCGGGCGGCTCGCCGCCGGCGCCGCGCTGGTGCTCACCTCGCCGTTCACGCCGATGCTGTTCATGGGCGAGGAGTGGGGCGCCGCCACGCCCTGGCAGTACTTCACCGACCACACCGACCCCGACCTCGCCGAGGCCGTCCGGCGCGGCCGGCGCCGGGAGTTCGCCGAGCACGGCTGGCGCGCGGAGGCCGTCCCGGACCCGCAGGAGCCGGCCACCGTGTTGCGCTCGGTGCTCGACTGGACCGAGCCGCGGCGCCGGCCGCACGCCGAACTGCTCGACTGGCACCGGCGGTTGATCCGGCTGCGGCGGGAGCGGCCCGAGCTGTCCGATCCGGACCTGGGCACGGTGCGGGTCGAATTCGACGAGACCGCACGGTGGTTGGTCGTCCACCGGGGGCCGTACCGGGTGGCGGTCAACCTCGGGTCCGGCGAGGCCGCGCTGCCGCTGGGCGGCGAAGGGCGGGAGGTGGTGGCCGCGTTCGGGCCGGCCGCACTGGACGGTCCGACGGTGCGGCTGGGGGCGGACGCGGTGGCCGTCGTCCTGCCGTGACCGGCCGCGGCTACCACAGGAAGGTGGCGATCCGCTCCCGCAGCGAGGCCGCGTCCAGGCCGTAGGCCGCCAGGTGCTCGGGGATCGAGCCGTAGTGCCGGTGCTCCTCGCGCGGCACGCCGAGACCCAGCACCCGGTGCGGGCGGTCGGCCAGCGCCGCGTGCGCCTCGTTCGCCGACGTCCCGGCCAGGTACGGCTCGACCAGCACGACGTCCGGCCGGTCGCCCAGGGCCGCGCGCAGCCCGGCCGCGTCGAACGGGCGGACGGTGGCGGCGTACAGCACGGTCACGTCCAGGCCCTCGGTCGCCGCCAGCACCGCGTCCAGCATCGGGCCGACGGCGACGACCACCCCGCCCGAGCCCTCGCGCACGGCGGTGAACCGGCCCGGCTCGACGGCCACCGGCGCCTCGTTCTGGTGCGCGGACAGGCGGACGTACACGTTGCGGTCGCCGTCCGCGACGGCGTGGCGCAGCAGCGTCTCGGCCTCGTCCGGGTGGCCCGGCACGTGGACGGTCCAGTCCGGCAGGGTGTCCAGCAGCGCGACGTCACCGGGCGACATGTGGGTGCGGCCGCCGGCCGGCCAGTCGTACGAGCCGGCCGCGCTCACCAGGACCGCGCCGACGCCCTGGTGGACCAGGTCCAGCTTGACCTGCTCGAAGGGCCGCTCGACGAGGAAGCTGGCGAAGGTGTGGGCAATCGGGCGCATCCCGGTCAGCGCCAGGCCGCCGGCCGCGCCGATCAGCAGCTGCTCGCGGATGCCGACGTTGATCACGCGGTCGGGGTGGCGCCCGGCCGCCGGGGCGAAGGAGGCCGCGCTGATGTCGGCGAGGACGAGGGCGACGCGCGGGTCCTGGTCGAGGAGGTCGGTCGTGACGTCGAAGAAGCGCTCGCGCATGGTTTCCATCGGTGAAGTCCCCTTGTGTATCGGCGGGTTGTGCGTGACGGCGGTGGTGCTCGGCCAGGAGTGCCCGGCGGTGCTCGGTAGTGCCTGGGAGTGCTCGGCAGTGCTCAGGAGTCCTTGGGCTCGACGCGGGCCACCACGACCCGCGGGCGGCCCGGGTGGGTGGCGGTGTAGGCCGCGTGCAGCGCCTCGTGGTCGCGGCCGTCGACGGTCTGCGCCGACCAGCCCTCGGCCGCGAACCGGGCCGCGATGCCGCCCTGCCAGCCGTGCGTGGCCGAGGAGTTGTCGATGACCACCGCGTGCAGCCGGTCCAGCCCGTAGGCGCCGGCGAAGGCCACCGCCTCGTGGTTGGAGCCCTCGTCGAACTCCGCGTCCCCGAGCAGCACCCACACCGCCGGATCGGCCAGGCCCTGGGCGCGCAGCCCGAGCGCCGTGCCGACGGCCAGCGGCAGGCCGTGGCCGAGCGATCCGGAGGCGATCTCGACGCCCGGGACCAGCATCCGGTCGGGGTGGTGGCCGAGCGGGGAGTCGTAGGCCCCGAAGCTCGGCAGCACCTCGGGGTCGATGAACCCCTTGGCGGCGAGCACGGCGTAGTACGCCATCGGACCGTGGCCCTTGGAGAGCAGGAAGCGGTCGCGGTCCTGGTGCTCGGCCGTCCCCGGGGTCACCCGCAGGATCCGGTCGTAGAGCACCCAGAGCGCGTCCAGCGTGGAGGTGGCGGCGGGGCCGTGCTTCTCGTCGCCGGTCATCAGCGCCATGAGGGCCGGGAGGTCCTCGAAGCGGGCGCCGGCCCGGGTCCCGCTCGCCGTCTGCGTCGTCTGCGTCATCTGCTTCGTCATGACGATGATGGTGCAACTTAAAGCCAGCTTGAAGTCAAGCGATCACCGACGGTGTCCGCGGCCCGGCCGGAAAACCGGTTGCCGCAAGGCCGTTCGCACGCCTAGCGTCCTGCCGTGCTGCCTGTGGTGGAGACGGAAGAGCAGTGGGACGCGGTCGTGCCCGACGAATCGGTGATGCGGCCGGGCGCCGCTGCGCTCTGTGACCGGCTCGGCATCGGCGGCCTCCCGCTCGACGACCTCGCGGAGGAGTGGTTCGGCACCGACTGACCGGGCCTCCGAACCCGCCCGCGGCCCACCCGAAGCCCCCTGGAGCCCCCTGGAGCCCCCTGGAGCCCCTTGCAGTCCGCTTGAAGTCCGCTTGAAGTCCATGGATAGAGTGGGCCGCATGACCGCAGCGCCCGGCCACGGCCCCACCCGTCACGACCTCCTCACCATCGGCCAGCTCTCCGAACGCAGCGGCCTCGCCACCTCCGCCCTGCGCTACTACGAGAGCCTCGGCCTCATCCACGCCACCCGCACCGCCGGCGGCCAACGCCGGTACAACCGCGCCACGCTGCGCCGCGTCGCCTTCGTCCGCGCCGCGCAGCGCGTCGGCCTCTCCCTCGACGAGGCCCGCGTCGCCCTCGACCGCCTCCCCGAGCACCGCGTCCCCACCGGCACCGAGTGGGACGCGGTCGCCACGTCCTGGCAGAGCCGGATCGACGAGCAGATCGCCGAACTGGAGCGCCTCAAGGCCAAGCTCACCGGCTGCATCGGGTGCGGCTGCCTCTCGCTCTCCCGCTGCGCGCTCTACAACGCGGCCGACCGCGCCGCCGCCTCCGGCCCCGGCGCCCGCTACCTCCTCACCCGCGACCCCGGCACCGGCCCGGAGCCGGCCGTAGCGCCGTAGGGCCTCAGGACCTCAGGACCGCAGGGCCTCAGGGCCTTGGGTCCGTCCGCAGGATGCTGTAGCGCACGACGTCGCGCCAGGCGCCGTCGCGGAAGGCCAGGGCCCGCTGGACGCCCTCCCGGGTGAAGCCGCACTTCTCCAGGGCGCGCTGCTCGGCGAGGTTGGTGGCCTCGGTGTCCGCCTCCAGCCGCATCACCGGGGTGTGCGCGAACAGGTAGGCCACGAGCTGCCGTTGGGCCTCCGTGCCGACGCCCCGGCCGCGTGCCTCCGGGCGCAGCTGCACGCCGATGTTCCAGTACGCCGACGCCGCCCGCGGGCTCGCCTGCCGCCAGGAGACGAAGCCCGCGAACGCGCCGCCGCTCTCCACCGCGAGCACCGAGCGGTGGTCCGCGAGCAGGCCGTCCTCGGCGAACTGCCGGCGGATCGGCCCGAAGTCCCGCCAGCCGTACCACTGGAACTCGCCGAGCGCGTCGGGGTCGTTCATCATCGTATGGAGGACCGGAAGGTCCGCCTCGGCGATCGGGCGCAGGGTCACCGGTTCTTCGTTCATGTCCGCCCGAACGCGCGAGTTTCCCTGACCGTTCCTCATATCGTCTCGCCGCAGGCCAAGATGGTCGGGGACGCACGGGATCCGGCGACGAAGGGGAACGGCCATGGCGGGGACGACGGTCAGCACGGTGGTGGAGGCTCCGGCCGGCAAGGTGTGGGAGCTGATCGGGGACTTCCACGCCCTCGGCGCGTGGCACCCGGACCTGCCCCCGAGCCGGCGCGGCAACGACCTGGGCGGCACGGCCGTCGGCGCCGTCCGCCTCTTCGAGCTCGGCGACACGGAGCTGAGCGAGACGCTGCTCGGCTACGACGACGGGGCCCGGAGCTACACGTACGGCTTCGCCGACGGCACCTTCGAGCTGAGCGCCTACCGGGCGACCCTGCGGGTGGTGCCGGTCACCGAGTCCGACGCGGCGTTCGTCGAGTGGAGCGCCACGTACGACGTCGAGCGCGAGCACCGCGAGGCGTCGACGGCCCTGGTGCACGGCGTGTTCACGGCCGGCCTGCGCGCCCTGCGCGAGCGCTTCGCGGGCTGACGGCAGGCCGCGGCGGGCCCGTCGAGGACCGTCGCGAAAGCGTTATCCGGGGCCGTTCCCAGGCACCTCCCAGCCCCGCCCGGAAACGGCCCTTCCCGCCCCCTGGCGCCCGCGCCGCCACCTGTACACCCCGGGGCCGGTGCGTCCGGACGCCCCCTCCGCAGCCCACCGCCAGGAGCCGCTACACCTCTTCCCAGTAGGGGAGTTGGCCCTGGGAAAGCCTCTCGCAGCCGCCTAGGCTCGACCCCATGAACCGCACGATCCGCACCACCGAAGACGTCCTCGCCCTCCTCGACCGCCTCTTCCCCCCGGCCGCCGACCGCTGGACCTCCGACGCCTCCGCCTGGTGGGACGGCTTCTACGCCGACCGGAGCGCCGGGCGCCCGTTCTTCGTGCCGAAGCCGGACGAGCACCTCGTCTCCTACCTCGACCGCGGCCTCGTCGCCCCCGGCGGCCGGGCGCTCGACCTCGGCTGCGGTCCGGGGCGCAACGCCCTGCACCTGGCCGCGCTCGGCTTCGACGTCGACGCCGTCGACCTCTCGCCCGCCGCCGTCGCGTGGGCCGAGGAGCGGGCGGCGGCCTCCGGGCTCGGCCCGCGCTTCCACTGCGGGAACATCTTCGACGTCGAGCTCCCGCACGCCCGGTACGACCTCGTCCTCGACTCCGGCTGCCTCCACCACCTGCCGCCGCACCGCAGGGTCGGCTACCTCGCCCTGCTCGACCGGGTCCTCGCGCCCGGCGGCCACTTCGTGCTCAGCACCTTCGCCGCCGGGGCGATGGGCTCGGAGCGGCCCGACGAGGACCTGTACCGCGTCGGCGGCCTGGAGGGCGGCCTCGCCTACGCGCCCGAGGAACTGCGCGCCCTCTTCGCGGACTTCGAGCCGGTCGAGATCCGTCCGATGGCCGAGCAGTCCCCGGACTCGCCGCTCTTCGGCGTGCCGTTCCTGCTCACCGCGCTGTTCCGGCGGCCCTGAGGCCCGACGCCCCGCACCGACGGGCTCCCAGGCGCCTCCCAGCGGACCATCAGACGATCACCAGCCTTTAAGCGCCCTCTCATGTCCCCGTCCTAGCCTCCGCCGCATGAACGTCTCGCTGCTCGGCGGCTGGTTCCCGTGGACCGTACAGGCCGTCGCCGTCGCCCTGTTCGTCACCGCCGTCGGCTGGCGGGACCGGACCTGGCGCGTCAAGTGGGGTCCGATCGCCCTCGGGGCGGCGGCGGGCCTGACCGCGCTCGCGGCGGTCGGGGTGCTGACCCTGTCCGGCATCACCGACCCGATCCCGTTCGGCGTCTGGCTGTGGAGCGGCGTGGCGGTGGGGGCGTTCAGCGTGCTCGGGTTCGGCTGGCGCGGCGCCCGCTGGTGGCGGCGGGCGCTGGCGCCGCTCGCCGCCGTCCTCGCGCTGTTCGCGGCGGCCAACAGCCTCAACGTGGCCACCGGCTACTACCCGACCATCGGCGACGCGGTCGGCGAGCTGAGCGGCGACCCGCTGCCGGACCAGATCACGCTCGCCCAGCTCGGCTCGATGCACGGGAAGACGAAGACCGGCCGCATCGTCCAGGTCGACATCCCGGACACCGCCAGCGGCTTCGCGCACCGTCAGGAGCTGGTCTACCTGCCGCCCGCGTGGTTCCGCAGCCAGAGCCGGCCCAAGCTGCCGGTCCTGGAGATGATCGGCGGCGAGTTCTCGGCGCCGGACAACTGGATCCGCTCCGGCGACGCGGTGAAGACGGCGGACGCGTTCGCCGCCAAGCACAACGGCTTCGCGCCGATCCTCGTCTTCGTCGACGCGACCGGCGGCTTCCGGGTGGACACCGAGTGCGTGGACGGCCCGCACGGCAACTCCGAGAGCCACCTGGTCAAGGACGTCCCGCCGTTCGTCCAGAAGACCTTCAACGCCGCCACCGACCCGCACAAGTGGGGCGTGGCCGGCTGGTCGATGGGCGGCACCTGCGCCTTCGACCTCACCGTCGAACACCCCACGGTCTTCACCCACTTCGGCGACTTCTCGGGCGACAAGGGCCCGTACATCGGCGACAAGGACCACACCGTCCAGGAGCTCTACGGCGGTGACGCCGCCGCGTGGTCCGCGCACGACCCGGTGACCGTCCTCGCCCACCACCCCAAGTACCAGGGCGTGTCCGGCTACTTCGGCCAGGGCGACGAGGAGCACGGCCAGATCGAGTCGGCCAAGGTGCTGAACGACGCGGCGAAGAAGGACGGCATCCGCACGACGACGGCCGTCGGCTCCGGCAAGCACACCTGGCAGACCGGCGCCGCGACCTTCGTCCAGGCCCTGCCCTGGCTCGCCGCCCAGCTCGGCGTCCCGGGCACCCGGGCGTAGGGGCAGCTGGTCCCCACACGAACCTCGCCGGGGAAACCCTTGACGTCCCCGACCCCGCCCCCGCCCCCCCGCAACGGCCGTTCACCAGGCGGCAGAAGGGCCGACCGGCCGTGCGGGGCCGCCGGAGGGCGGCTCCCACCTCCGGCCCGCCATCGCTTCTTCCGCGGGCACGCACACCTTCGCCACCGGGCGGCTGCAACTGTCCGGCACCCCGGGCTACCAGCCGGTTTTCCACTTTGCAAGGGATGGCCGGATAGCACTAAGTTTCGACCGCTGTCGATGCCGCGCAGGGCTGAGTACCCCTCAAGCCCAGGTCGGAAACGGTGTCGTGCCCCCGGACGTACGGGGGAAGGACCAGCCGTGCCGCGTGCCCACCAGGCGCCGGGAGCCACCGGGCACCCGACCCCGATCCGGCACACCGGACACGTGAGGAGCCGTCGGTTGCGCACCACCCGCCCGGCCGGCGTCACCGGTGCGGCCCCGCCCTGCGAGGCCCTCCCGGGCTGCTGAGCAGCCCGCACAGACCGCCCCGGTCGCGATACCGGGGCACGACGGGTCGGGCCGCCCCCGCGCCGGGGGCCGTGGGGGGCGGCCGGCTCCCCGCGCCGCGCGCGCGCCCAGGGGGCGGGGGGGCTCGGCGGGGGGGCGCGGGG
>NZ_JBHWGV010000033.1:53018-61771 GCF_042732955.1 Kitasatospora sp. NPDC059747
CCCCCCCCCCCGGGGGCGCGCCCGGCCCCGCGCGGGGCGCGCCCCCGCGCCCCCCCGCGGCGGGCGGGGCCGCGCGCCGCGGCGCGGGCCGCGCCCGCGCCCCGCCCGGCCGGGCGGGCGCCGGCCCGTCACCACGCGCCGCCGGCCGTCAGAGGCCGAGGCGGCTCAGCGCGGTCGTCCAGTCGGAGGCGATCGCTCTGCGCGCGGCGTCGAGCGTGACCTGCCCGCCGCACACCGCCTTCTTCAGCCGGTTCTCGACGGTGTCCTTGCTCTGCGCGGGCTCGTTGCCGTACCGCGGCTCGGGCCACAGGTTCCGCGGGTCGCGCGGGGCGCCGCCGAGCTCCAGGGGGACGAAGTGGTCCTCCTCGTAGTCGGCCGGGTTGGTGTCCGAGTAGCCGTACTGCGCGATCTGCTGCACCTTCAGGGCGTTGGTGTAGCTCGCCGGCGGGCGCACGGTGGCGGTCCAGCCGGAGACGCAGATCGTCTTCTGGATGGTCGCCTGGGTGACGGCCGGGTTGTACGCGCCCGGCGTGCAGGACGGGTCGGGCAGCGGCAGGTACGCGCGCGAACAACCGGCCGCACGGGCACCGGACTTGTGGGCGGACGGGTGCGAAGCGGCCTGCGCGGTCCCGGTTCCGGCGGCGATCCCGGCGGCGGCGAGGGCGGTGGCCGCGGCGACCACGGTCAGGCGCTGACGAAGCATCATGGAGGCTCTCTCCTGGGCCGGCCCGGCCGAATGCCGGGCGACTGTGCCCATGACAGCAGCG
Organism: Kitasatospora sp. NPDC059747; assembly: GCF_042732955.1. Classification (NCBI taxonomy): domain Bacteria; kingdom Bacillati; phylum Actinomycetota; class Actinomycetes; order Kitasatosporales; family Streptomycetaceae; genus Kitasatospora; species Kitasatospora sp. NPDC059747. Next base: position 53,786 of record NZ_JBHWGV010000033.1, read on the forward strand.
CCACCACGAACACCGTCAGCCCCGGGACGTGAACTACTTGGTAAGAGTTTGCCGGTGCGTCAACTCCCGGGCCAGCAGGGCCGCCGGGCCCTCCGGGAGGCTGCCGTGCACGAGTTCGGTGCGGTGCACCAGGCGCGGCAGCGTGACCGGCACCCCGACGACGCCGGGGGCGGCGGCCAGGGCGGACGGCGGCAGCAGGGCCAGGCCGTGGCCGGTGGCCACGAGCGCGAGCAGGGCGTGCACGTCCGTGCCGCGGTAGCGGGTGGCGGGGCGGAAGCCGTCGGTGCCGGTGGCCGCGCGCAGCCGGGCGGGCGGCGGGGTGAGGTCGGGGGCGTCGAGCCAGCGGGCGGCGGACAGGTCGGCGAGGGCGACCCCGGGCCGGCCGGCCAGCGGGTGCCCGACGGGGAGCGCCACGACGACCGGCTGCTCGGCGACGGCGACGGTGCCGAGCGGGCCGACGTCGGGCAGCGGCAGCGGGTCGCTGGGCGCGGCGAGCCCGTCGACGAGGGCGAGGTCGACGTCCCCGGTGGCGACCAGCGCGGGCAGCACGTCCTGGGCGAGCACCCGGACGTCCACCTCCGCGCGCGGATACATCCGGCGCACCTCGCCGAGCGCACGCCCGACCGCGGTGCCGAGCGCCAGGGGGGTGGCACCGAGCACCAGCCGGGCACTCGCGGCACCGACCAGGCGCGCGACGTCCGCGCGCGCCGCCTCCAGCCGCACGAGCAGCGGCGCGGCGTGCTCCAGCAGCCGCACGCCCGCCTCGGTCGGGCCGACCGGGCGGCGGACGAGCAGCGGCGCCCCGAGGTCCGCCTCCAGCGCGGCGATCTGCTGCGAGACGGCGGACTGCGTGTACCCGAGCTCGCGCGCCGCCTCGGAGAACGAGCCGAGGCGGACGACGGTGACGAAGGTGCGCAGCTGCTGCGGATCCACAGTCTCATCAGCCGATCTGATCGATGGGTAAGAAATCATCGTTGGCGGTGATCTCGGGTGCCGGGCCAGGATAGCCGCATGACCTACCAGACCCCGCGCATCGCCCTGGTCGGCGACCGCTCCCCCGCCGTCCGCTCGCACGCCCGCATCCCCGGCCTGCTCGACGCCCTCGCCACCCGCGACCAGCTCGACCTGGACGCCTACTGGATCCCCACCGAGGACGCCGGGGCACCCGGCGCCCTCGACGGCTTCGACGCGATCTGGCTGCTCCCCGGCAGCCCCTACCGCAGCGAGGACGGCGCCCTGGCCGCCGTCCGGACCGCCCGCGAGCTCGGCATCCCGTTCCTCGGCACCTGCGCCGGCTTCCAGCACGCGGTGCTGGAGTTCGCCCGCGACGTCTGCGGCATCGGCGACGCCGTCCACGCCGAGCAGGACCCGGACCGGGACGAGCAGGTCATCGAGCCGCTCGCGTGCTCGCTGGTCGGCCACGAGGGCGCGGTGAACGTCACGCCCGGCACGCTCGCCGAGCGCGTCCTCGGCACCACCCGCACGCTGGAGCGCTACCACTGCGCGTACGGGCTCAACGCCGCCTACCTGGACCGGCTGCGCGAGCACGGGCTGCGGTTCAGCGGCGCGGACGAGGCGGGCTCGGTGCGCATCCTGGAGCTGACGGACCACCCGTTCTTCCTGGCCTCGCTGTTCCAGCCGGAGCTGTCCGGCGACGGCACCCGCCCGCACGCGATGATCCGCGCCCTGGCCGCCGCCGCGGTCGAGCGGGCCGCCTCCGTCGAGCGCGCCGCCTCCGCCTGACGGGCCCGCCCGGCCCGCCCGCCCTGGTGCCGGCCGGTCACATCGGCAGCGACCGCAGCCGCACCGCCCCCTCCGGCCAGGCGGCGCCGGCCCGCAGCGGCGCCCACATCGTGCGCAGTGGCATCACGGCGAGCAGCCCGCCGGGCTGCTCGACCGTCACCTCGCCGGGCACCTCCCGGAAGCCCAGCCGCTCGTAGAGGCCGACGAGCGGCGGACGGCAGAACAGCAGGGCGTAGGCGGGGCCGAGCGTGCGGGCGTGGTCGAGGGCGGCCCCGACCACGGCGCGCGCGAGGCCGCCGCCGCGCCGGTCGGCGGCGACGGCGACGCCCCCGACGCCGACGGCCGGCACCTCCGCGCTCCCGATCGTGAGGGGCAGCGGCAGCAGGCCGGTGTGCGCGACGAGCCGGCCCCCGGCGGACCGGACGCCGAAGTGGATCTCCTTGGGCAGGAACGTCAGCCCGGTGTGTGCCACGCCGTAGGGGTCGTCGCCGGGCCCGAGGATCTCGTCCTGGTCGGCACGGGTGTACTGCGGCAGCCGCACGACCTCGACCGGCGCGGCGGGGCTCCCGGAGGGAAGATGATCGGTCATCCCGCCATGGTCGCTTCCGGGGCTCACGGAATCCAGGGCCCGCCGGGATCCAGGGCCGACCGTGATCCAAGGCCGACCGGAACCCCGGTGTGGAAGCATGCCCCCATGCGCCAGCCCACCGACCAGCAGCCCGGGCACCGCCCGGTCCCCGGCCTTCGGGCCGCCCACCGCTCCACCATGCTGGTGAGCCTGCCGGTCCGGCTGCCCGCCCCGGTCGTCGCGCTCGCCCCGACCGTCCTCGCCCTGCTGATCCTGGTCCCGCTCGCCGCGGGCGACCCGGACGTCGGGCCGACCTCCTCCCGCGGGGTCAACGCCACTCTGATGGCGATCGGCGCGCTCGCCCTGGCCTTCCGCTGGCGGGCCCCGGCGACGGTCACCGCGCTCACCCTGCTGAGCGGCCAGCTCCCCCTCGCCGTCGCGCTCTACGGGTTCGCCGCGCGGCGCGGCCGGACCCGGGCGCTCGTCGTGATCGCCGTCCTCGCCGAGATCCGCCTGCTCATCCCGTTCGACCTCGGCGACCTCAGCACGCTGAACAACATCGCCAACATCATCGAGGACCCCCTCGTGTACGGCGCCGTGCCGCTCGCCCTCGGCCTCACCGCCCACCAGCGCGCCCGCGCCGTCGACCTGCTCGAAGACCGCAACCGCCTCCTGGAGGCCGCCCGGCAGCACGCCGAGGAACGCGCCGCCGCCGCCGAACGGGCCAGGCTCGCCCGGGAGATGCACGACGTCGTGTCCAACCGGGTCTCGCTGATCACCCTGCACGCCGGTGCCTGCCAGGTCGCCGCGCCGAACGACCCGGCCGTCGTCAAGGAGACCCTCGGGCTGATCCGCACCCTCGGCCTGCAGGCCCTCACCGAACTGCGCGGACTGCTGGGCGTGCTGACGCCCGCCTCCGACGAGGGCCCGTCCCTGGGCGGACTGCCCGCACTCGTCGGGGAGTCCCGCCGGGCCGGCCTGTCCGTACGACTGAGCGTCGACGGCCCGGCCGACGGCGGGCCCGAGCCGAGCCCCGCCGTCCAGTACGCCGCCTACCGGATCGTCCAGGAGGCGCTCACCAACGTGCACAAGCACGCCCCCTCGGCCACCGTCGCCGTCACGGTCGAGATCCGCGCGGACGGGCTGCGCCTGTCCGTCGTCAACTCCCCCGGCGACGGCGGCGAGGACCCGCACCTGCCCTCCGGCGGACACGGCCTGGAGGGCATGCGCACCCGCGCGGACGACCTCGGCGGCACCCTGGAGGCGGGCCCCACCCCGGAGGGCGGCTTCGCCGTCCGGGCCCGCCTGCCGCTCACCGCCGACGTGCCGGCCGGCGCGGCCTGATCAGGAGCGGGGCCGCAGCCGCGCCCACACCTCGGCGACGCGGGCCGGCAGCTCCTCCAGCGGACCGCTGTTGTCGATCACGACGTCCGCGATCGCGAGCCGCTCCTCGCGGGTGGCCTGCGCGGCCATCCGGGCCCGGGCCTCGTCCTCGGTCATGCCGCGCAGCTCCACCAGCCGCGCGACCCGCACGTCGTCCGCCGCGTCGACCACGACGATCAGGTCGTACAGCGGGCCGAGCCCGTTCTCGGCGAGCAGCGGCACGTCGTGCACGACGACGGCGTCCGGCGCGGCGGCGGCCTCCAGCTCGGCCGAGCGGGCCCGCACCAGCGGGTGGACGATCGCGTTCAGCGCCTGGAGCCGGTCCGGGGCGGCGAACACGATCGCACCGAGGGCCGGACGGTCCAGCGCGCCGTCCGGCCGCAGCACGGCGGGCCCGAACTCGGCCACCACGGCGGCGAGTCCGGCCGTCCCGGGCGCGACCACCTCGCGGGCGAGCACGTCGGAGTCCACGATCACCGCGCCGTGGGCGGCGAGCAGCCGGGACACCTCGCTCTTGCCGGCGCCGATGCCACCCGTCAGTCCGATCTTCAGCATGGCGCCAGGCTACCGGCGCCGCCCTCCCGGCGGTCAGCCGAGGTCGAGGCTCTCGCCCTCGCCCAGCGCCCGCAGCCGGGCACCGCCCGGCCCGTCCTCGCCGACCAGGCGGGAGTGCACGGCGAGCCCGATCGGGCTGAGCACCGCGTCGTGCACGGGCACCGCCACGCGCGGGGCGGCCTCGCGGACGTAGTCGACCAGTTCGCCCGCCTTGCTCCAGGGCGCGCCGATCGGCAGCAGCAGCGTCTCGACGGCGTGCGGCGGCACGGTGAGCGCGTCGCCGGGATGGAAGAGGCGGCCGCCGAACAGGAAGCCGATGTTCTTCACGAGCGGGACGTCCCGGTGGATCTCCGCGTGCCACTCGCCGTGCACGGACACCTCCAGCCCGCCGAGCTCGAACGCGTCGCCCTCGCCGACGGCGCTCACGCGCTGCGCCACGCCGTCGAGCTGGGCGGCCACCGCGTCGTTGGTCCACACCCGCAGGGCCGGGTCGGCCTCCAGCGCGGCGCGCAGCCGGGACTCCTCGAAGTGGTCCATGTGCTCGTGGGTGATCAGGACGGCATCGGCCCCGGCGAGGGCGGCGGGGTCGGTGAACATCCCGGGGTCGATGACGACGGTGGTGCCGTCGTGCTCCAGGCGTACGCAGGCGTGTCCGAACTTGGTGATTCGCATGGGAAAAACAATACAGCGAAACTGCGCAGCATGCCTACACAGTTTTGCTGCACAGATTCCCGGTAGGCTTCTGCCATGAACAGTCCGGCCCCCGAGACCCTCGAACTCGCCGCCGACCTGCGCGCCGCCCTCGGCGGCCTGGTCCGCTCCCTGCGCGACAACGACGAGCTGCCCCAGAACCAGGCCGCCGTCCTCGGCCTCCTCGTCCGCGACGAACGCGCCTACACCGTCGCCGAGCTCGCCGAGCGCCAGCGCGTGCGCCACCAGTCGATGGCCCGCACCGTCGCCCTGCTCACCGAGGCCGGCCTGGTCACCCAGGGCCCGCACCCCACCGACGGCCGCAAGCTGCTCGTCACCGCCACCGGGGCCGGCCACGACGCCCTCCTCGAACAGCGCGCCCGCCGCGAGGCGCAGATCGCCGCCGCCATCGAGACCCGCCTCACCCCCGAGGAGCGGCAGACCCTGCGCGCGAGCGTCGCCCTGCTGAGCCGACTGCGCTGAGCCCGTCACCGGGCCGGCCGTGCCGGGCCCGTCACCGAGTCGCCGACCCTGGGCCCGTCACCAGGCCTCCGGCCCTCATCCGGTCACCGGGCCGGCCGTGCCGAGCCCGTCACTGAGCCGCCGGCGCCGAGCCCGTCCCCGTGCCCACGAGCTCGGGACGCTGCGCCGGGATCACCGCCGGTGCGATCGGCGGCAGCTCGACGTGCTCGCTCAGCCCGAAGCGCCGGTGCAGCCGCCGCAGCGGCGCCGGCGCCCACCAGTTGAACTCGCCGAACAGGCTCATCGCGGCCGGCACCAGCAGACAGCGCACCAGCGTGGCGTCCACCGCGACGGCGACCGCCAGGGCGATGCCCATCTGCTTGACCATGAGCATGTCCCCGAGCGCGAACCCGGCGAAGACGATCACCATCAGCAGCGCCGCCGAGGTGATGATCCGCCCGCTGCGCTGCACGCCCAGCTCCACGGCCTTCGCACAGCTGTAGCCGCGCGAGTGCAGTTCCTTGATCCGGGCGAGCAGGAACACCTCGTAGTCCATGGACAGCCCGAACGCGAACGCGAAGACCAGCACCGGGATGATGGTCTCCAGCCCGCCGGTCGGACTGAACCCGAGCAGCCCGCTGAAGTACCCGTCCTGGAAGATCAGCGTGAGCGCGCCGAGCGAGGCGCCCAGCGACAGCAGGTTCATCAGCAGCGCCTTGACCGGCATCACCACCGAGCCGGTCATCAGGAACAGCAGCACCAGCGTCCCGAGCGCGACCAGCCCGAGCGCCCAGGGCCCGCGCGAGGTCAGCTCGTTCGAGAAGTCGACCACCGAGGCGGCGCCGCCGGTCACGTAGGTCTTCAGCCCGCCGCGGTCGGCCCGCAGCTCGTCGACGACCTGCTTGGCCGTCCCGCCCTGCGGGTCCCCGTGGACGAGCACGTCGATCGTCGAGACGGAGTCGCTCACCGGCGTGACCGCCCGCACCCCGCTCACCCCGGGCAGCTTGGCGACGACCTCGTCCGCGTACGCCTGCGCCACCGGCGCCCCGCCCTCGACCACCACCGTGATCGGCGCGGCCGCGACCTGCGGGAAGCGCTGGTCGATCGCGTCCGCGACCTGCCGCCCGGCGGAGGAGGCGGGCAGCACGGCCGCCCCGGAGTTGCGCATCTCCGCGTGCAGGAACGGCGCCCCGGCCGCCATCAGCAGCGCGGTGCAGGCGAGTGCGACGGGCACCGCCCGCTTGCGGACCCGGCGAACGGTCCGGCTGAAGAAGCCCTCGTCGGGCACCGGCGCGGCGGGCGCCTTGATCCGCGAGCCGGCGAAGCCGAGCAGCGCGGGGATCAGGGTGAGCGCCGCGGCGACGGCGATCACGACCACGCTCACGCCGGCGGCGGCGACGGCCCCGAGCACCGGACTGGTGAAGACGAAGAGGCCGGAGAGCGCGACGGCGACGGTCAGCCCGGAGAACGCGACGGTGCGCCCGGCGGTCGCGGCGGTGCGCTCGACGGCGGCGGCGATGCCGGCGCCGTGCCCGCGTTCCTCGCGGAAACGGTTCACCATGAGCAGCGCGTAGTCGATCGAGAGCCCGAGCCCGAGCACGGTGGCGATCGGCAGCACGCTGGTGTCGATGTCCATGATCCGGCTGAAGCCGAACATCGCCAGCAGTGCCCCGCCCACCGAGGCGACCGCACCGATCACCGGCAGGCTGGCCGCGGCGAGGCCGCCGAAGACCAGCACCATGACGACCAGGGTGAGCGGCAGGGTCACGATCTCGCCGAAGCGGGTGTCCTGCTCGGTCTGCTTCTTGACCTCCTGCTGGAGCACGAGGTCACCACCCACCGTGACGTGCGCGCCGCCGGTGCCGTTCAGCGCGGCCAGCCGCTGGGTGACGGCGTCGGCCTGGGCGGCCGTGCTCGTGTCGGCCATCCGGACGGTCACCAGACTCGCGTTCCCGTCGGCGGACCGCAGCGCGGCGGCGGCCGGCCCCGGCCCGTACGCGTCGTTCGCGGACGCGACGCCGGGCAGGGCGGCGATCTCCTGGGTGGCCTTGGCGACGGCCGCCCGTACCGCCCCGTCGTCCACCGGCCTCCCGTCGACGACGGCGGTGACGACTCCCCGGGCCGGATCGGCCGCGGTGGCGACCGCACTGCCCCGGTCGGCCTCGGAGCTGGCCGAGGAGGCCCCGGCCACCGACCCCTCGAAGACCCGGCCCCCGATCACGACACCGACGACCAGGACGACGGCCCAGAAGCCGAGGACCCAGCGCCGGTGCCGGAAGCAGAACCGCCCGAGGGCGGCGAGCCGCCCGCGGACCCGGAGGTCGGCGGCAGCGGCGGAAGGCTTGTGCATGAAGGAGCCTTTCGGGCAGTTCCACTCAATGTAGGTGGAACCCGAACTCCGGCCTAGAGAAGGGCGATGAGCCTCATCTCACACTTTCCTGCACATAAACACCACATAAGTCAAATCGGAAAACGAAAGGGGGGGGCGCCCCCAACATCCTAAAACAAGTGGTGAGCAACCCCGACAGCAAAAGAAAGAGGGAGAGAGAGAAAGAGAAAGAGACGCGGCACGACAGACAGAACAA
>NZ_JBHWGV010000033.1:61781-70608 GCF_042732955.1 Kitasatospora sp. NPDC059747
GCGCCCCCCCCCCGCGCCCCCGCGCCCCTCCCCTAGCTAGTCGCTAGCGGGAAGCGAGAGCCTCAGCTCTGGCCGCCGGCCAGCTTCTCGCGCAGGGCGGCCAGGGCCTCGTCGGAGGCCAGGGCGCCCGAGCCCTCGTCGCTGCTGGACGAGTAGGAGCCACCGGCGGCGGCGGCAACCGCGTCGCCACCCTCGGCAGCGGCCTCGGCGTCGGCCTCGCGGCTCTTGATGACCTGGGCCTGGTGCTGCTCGAAGCGGGCCTGCGCCTCGGCGTACTGGCGCTCCCACTCCTCACGCTGCTTCTCGAAGCCGGGCAGCCAGTCGTTCGCCTCGGGGTCGAAGCCCTCCGGGTAGATGTAGTTGCCCTGGTCGTCGTACGAGGCGGCCATGCCGTACAGGGTCGGGTCGAACTCGACCTCGGCCGGGTTGGCACCCAGGGCCTCGTTGGCCTGCTTGAGCGACAGGCTGATGCGACGACGCTCGAGGTCGATGTCGATGACCTTGACGAAGATCTCGTCGCCGACCTGGACGACCTGCTCCGGGATCTCGACGTGGCGCTCGGCCAGCTCGGAGATGTGGACCAGACCCTCGATGCCCTCGTCCACGCGGACGAACGCACCGAACGGAACCAGCTTGGTGACCTTGCCGGGGACGACCTGGCCGATCTGGTGCGTGCGGGCGAACTGCTGCCACGGGTCCTCCTGGGTCGCCTTCAGCGACAGGGAGACGCGCTCGCGGTCCATGTCAACGTCGAGCACCTCGACGGTGACCTCCTGGCCGACCTCGACGACCTCGGACGGGTGGTCGATGTGCTTCCAGGACAGCTCGGAGACGTGCACCAGGCCGTCGACGCCACCCAGGTCCACGAAGGCACCGAAGTTGACGATCGAGGAGACGACGCCGGAGCGCACCTGACCCTTCTGGAGGGTGGTGAGGAAGGTCTGGCGGACCTCGCTCTGGGTCTGCTCCAGCCAGGCACGGCGGGACAGGACCACGTTGTTGCGGTTCTTGTCCAGCTCGATGATCTTGGCCTCGAGCTCCTTGCCCACGTAGGGCTGGAGGTCGCGGACGCGGCGCATCTCGACGAGCGAGGCCGGGAGGAAGCCGCGGAGGCCGATGTCGAGGATGAGACCACCCTTGACGACCTCGATGACGGTACCGGTGACGATGCCGTCCTCTTCCTTGATCTTCTCGATCGTGCCCCAGGCACGCTCGTACTGAGCGCGCTTCTTGGACAGGATGAGACGACCCTCCTTGTCCTCCTTCTGGAGAACCAGGGCCTCGATGTTGTCACCGACGGCGACGACCTCGTGCGGGTCAACGTCGTGCTTGATCGAGAGCTCGCGGGACGGGATGACGCCCTCGGTCTTGTAACCGATGTCGAGGAGGACCTCGTCACGGTCGACCTTCACGATGACGCCCTCGACGATGTCGCCATCGTTGAAGTACTTGATGGTCTCGTCGATGGCGGCGAGGAAGGCCTCCGCGTCGCCGATGTCGTTGACCGCGACCTGCGGGGTGGTGCTGAGGGAGGAGTCGGTGGGGCTCGTCATTAGGAAAAGGGCTCCGGTACGGACATGAAAGTCGTAGGTAATGCCACGCGGAGGGCCCGTATCGCTCCCACCGAAAGCCGGACAGCCAAGAACACGGCGCACCGGCCTTCCCGTAGACAACGAGAACCGGCGTCCGTCTTGCGACCGTGGGGTCTTCGACAGATGCGAGCGCGACCTGCTCCGTCCGAGGCGCGCAGGCCCGCAGCGCAACTTGTAGCATACGGGGACGGCCAGGCACGGTCAACGCCAAGAGCGGCAAGACGGTGGAGCCTGGTACGGATCAGGCCATATCCTCCGATTGCGCGCCTGACGGCGGCGCCCGCAGGGGCCCTACTCCCCGGATGCCACCGCCTGGATCCGAGCCCTCTCGGGCCGGCTCGCGGCAGCGGCGCTTCCGCACACCACACCCTACGCGATGGGCATTATCACCGTGGCCACCACCCCCCAGTCCGAGCTCAACGATCTTGACGACGACGGCGACGACGCGGTAAGGCGCCAGGCCGGAGCCGGTGAGAGCAGCCGCGCCAGCCGGCACTGGTGGGACCGCAACGCGGACGAGTACCAGGACGAGCACGGCGAGTTCCTCGGCGACGACCGCTTCACCTGGTGCCCGGAGGGCCTGGACGAGGCCGACGCCCGGCTGCTGGGCGACGTGGCCGGAAAGGACGTCCTGGAGCTCGGCGCCGGCGCCGCCCAGTGCTCGCGCTGGCTCGCCGGCCGGGGCGCGCGGCCGGTCGCCCTGGACATCTCCTTCCGCCAGCTCCAGCACTCCCGCCGGATCGACCTCGGCCGCGGCGACGCGCCCGTGCCGGTCGTCCAGGCCGACGCCGCCGTGCTGCCCTTCGCCGACGGCTCCTTCGACATCGTCTGCTCCGCCTACGGCGCCGTGCCGTTCAGCGCCGACACCGCCCGCCTGATGCGCGAGGTGCACCGGGTGCTGCGGCCCGGCGGGCGCTGGGTGTTCTCGGTGACCCACCCGATCCGCTGGGCCTTCCCCGACGAGCCGGGCGTCGAGGGCCTCACCGCGACCGCCTCCTACTTCGACCGCACCCCGTACGTCGAGGAGGACGAGCAGGGGCGCGCCAGCTACGTCGAGCACCACCGCACGACCGGCGACCGGGTCCGCGAACTCGTCGGCGCCGGCTTCCGGTTGCTCGACCTGGTCGAGCCGGAGTGGCCGGCCGGCCTGGAGCAGGAGTGGGGCGGCTGGTCCCCGCTGCGCGGGCGGCTGATCCCCGGCACCGCGATCTTCGTGGCCGAGCGGGGCTGACCTTGCATCCTTCGTGGCGGGAACTCCCGGTCCGCACCGCCCTGCCCGCCCTCCACCGCGCGCTGGACGGGCACGGCACCGCCGTCCTCACGGCGCCGCCCGGCACCGGCAAGACGACGCTGGTGCCGCTGGCGCTGGCGGGGCTGCTCGGTTCCGGTCCTTCTCGACGCGTGCTCGTCGCCGAGCCGCGGCGGCTCGCGGTGCGGGCCGCCGCGCGGCGGATGGCCTGGCTGCTCGGCTCGTCCGTGGGCCGCGAAGTCGGCTACACCGTACGCGGGGAGCGTCGCGTCGGGCCCTCGACGGTCGTGGAGGTCGTCACCACCGGCGTGCTGCTGCAACGGCTTCAGCGCGACCAGGAGCTGCCGGGCGTGGACGTGGTCGTCCTGGACGAGTGCCACGAGCGGCACCTGGACGCCGACACCGCGCTCGCATTCCTGCTCGACGTCCGGGCGGCGCTGCGGCCGGAGTTGCGGCTGGTCTGCGCCTCGGCCACCTCGGACACCGAGGCCTGGGCCGAACTCCTGGGCGGCGCACCGGTGGTGGAGGCACACGGGGTGTCGTTTCCGGTGGGCGTCGTGTGGGCGCCACCGCCGCGTGCCGTCCGGCCCGCGCATGGGACGCGGGTGGATCCGGCGCTGCTGGACCACGTCGCGGCTGTCGTGCGGCGGGCCTTGGACGAGCGCGAAGGGGACGTGCTCTGCTTCCTCCCCGGCGTCGGCGAGATCGCGCGCGTGGCGGGGCAGTTGGGCGGCTTGTCCGTGGACATCCTGCAACTGCACGGCCGGGCCCCGCAGGCCGTCCAGGATGCCGCGCTCTCCGTCGGGGAACGCCGCCGGGTCGTCCTGGCCACCGCCGTCGCCGAGTCCTCGCTCACCGTGCCCGGCGTCCGCGTTGTCGTTGACGCCGGACTCGCCCGCGAACCGCGCACCGACCACGCCCGCGGCCTGGCCGCCCTCGTCACCGTCCGCGCCTCGCTCGCCGCCGCCCGCCAGCGCGCGGGCCGCGCCGGGCGCGAGGCCCCGGGCACCGTCTACCGGTGCTGGGCGGAGGCCGAGGACGCGCTCGTTGCCCGCTTCCCGACACCCGAGATCGCGCTCGCCGACCTCACCCCGTTCGCCCTGCAAGCCGCCTGCTGGGGCGACCCGGACGCCACGGGCCTCGCGCTGCCCGACCGGCCCCCGGCGGGCGCGATGGCCGCCGCCCGGCAGACGCTCCAGGCATTGGGCGCCGTGGACGTGGACGGCCGGGCGACGGCGCGCGGCGTCCGGCTGGCCCGGACGGGGTTGCACCCCCGGTTGGGGCGCGCGCTGGTCGACGGGGCTCCCGCCGTCGGTGCGAAGCGTGCGGCCGAGGTGGTCGCGCTGCTCTCCGAGGAGCCTCCGCGGGCACTGGGCGACGACCTGGGGGCGGTATGGCGGACGGTCCGCTCTTCCAAGGACCCCTACGCCGGCCGCTGGCGCGACGAAGTCCGCCGCTTGGAGCGCGCTGCGGGCGACGAGCCCGCCACTCGGCTTCCCGACACGACCGCCGTAGGCCTGGTCGTGGCTCTCGCCTTCCCCGAGCGGATCGCCCGCGCGCGGGTGGAGAAGCCGGCACCCGGCGAGCGCAGCCCCTATCTGATGGCCTCCGGAACGGCCGCCGAGCTGGCCCCCGGCACGACGCTGGGCGCGCTGCCCTGGCTGGCCGTGGCGGTCGCCGACCGCCCGGCAGGCTCACACTCGGCGCGCATCTTGCACGCCGCAGCACTGGACGAGGACACCGCCCGCCTCGCGGGAGCGCCACTGCTCACGACCGCTGAGGAAGTCCACTGGGACACCCGACGAAGCGAGGTAGTCTCCCGCCGGCTCGATTCCCTGGGCGCGATCGAGCTTTCCTCGTCCCCCTTGGACCGCCCCGACCCGCTGCTGGTCCGCACCGCCGTCCTGGAAGGCCTGACCCGAGAGGGCGTCAGCGCGCTCCTGACCTTTCCGTCCCCCGGCCTACGCGAACGCCTGGCCTTCCTGCACACGGCGATCGGCGCACCCTGGCCCGACGTCTCCGATGCCTCGCTCCTGGAACGCGCCGAGGAGTGGCTGGAACCCGAACTCTCCCGCGCCCGCCGCCGATCCGACCTCGCGAGGATCGATACGACGTCTGCCCTCCAGCGCCTACTCCCCTGGGCCACCGGAGAAGCAGGCCGCCTGGACGAGCTCGCCCCCGAGCGGATCACGGTGCCGTCCGGCTCCAAGATCCGAGTCGACTACAGCGACGAACGCCCAGTGCTGGCCGTCAAGTTGCAAGAACTCTTCGGCTGGACGGCAACACCCGCCCTGGCGGGAGGCCGCGTCCCGCTGACCATCCACCTGCTCTCCCCAGCAGGCCGCCCCGCAGCAGTAACCGGAGACCTGGCGTCCTTCTGGCAAACCGGCTACCACGCCGTCCGCGCAGATCTCAGGGGCCGCTACCCCCGCCACCCCTGGCCGGAGGACCCGACGAGGGCAGAGCCCACCCGCCGCGCCAACACAAGGAAGTGACGGAGCTACAACTCCGAGAAGTCACCAGTCTGAAGCCCGGAGAGGAAGGAAGCCCAAGCGGGGGCCGGAAACACAAGAACCGGCCCCTGCGGGTCCTTGGAGTCACGGACCGGCACACCACCGGCGCCCCCGGTTGCCACCTCGATGCAGTCGCCCCCGTTGGTTCCGCTGTAGCTGCTCTTCCGCCACGTCAACACAGCCTGCCCCCAAGGTCCTACATGGGAAAGTCGCCCTCACGGACGGCCATCACGAAGGCTTCCCACGCAGCGGCAGGGAAAACGAGGGCCGGCCCGTGCGGGTCCTTGGAGTCACGCACGGGGACGAGGCCGGGGAACCCGGGGGCCACCTCGATGCAGTCGCCCCCGTTGCCTCCGCTGTAGCTGCTCTTGCGCCAGACAGTCGTGTCGAGCTCGGTCCTCGTCATCCTTGAACCCTTTCAGCGCATCCGCGATCAGCGCGAGCGAGTCGGCCACCGGCAATGCCGCCCCGTGAGCCAGATCATAGCTACGACGATGCGCCGCCACGATCGCCGGATCATCACTGCTATGCCCGCGATCTAGGCTCTCGGAGTACACGCAGGTCCGACCGTCAGGCATCTCCAACATCACCATGGACTTGTCGATGATGGCCTGTCGACACTCGAATGGCGCGACCTGGATGACCACATTGGGGAGTCGCGCAACAGCCAGCAAATGTTGCATCTGGCGTCGCATGACCCCTGGTCCACCAAAAACAGTTCGAATCGCACTCTCATCCAGGATCACCTGAAGAAGTGGCCCATCCGGGCCAAGGAACCGCTTCTGCCTCGCCAATCGAGCCGCTGTCCGCTCCTCGATCACCTTGGGCTTTCCGGCTGCGTCGCTAATGGCAAACACAGCCTCCGCATACACGCGGCACTGCAACAGCCCGTGGATCACCGCCAGCTGGAAGATCCTCGCGGCCACAGCTTCGGCTTCCATGTCGACGTGACCTTGGAACCAATCCGGATGCTCGACCTGAGCCGTCCAGTCGACCCGCCCGTACAGCCGCTTCAGCAAGTCGCCCGTGCCGTACAGCCGATCGAGCTCCTCGACCTCCTCAGGCGAAGGTTTGCGCTTCCCACCCTCGGTCCGCGAGATCACCGTCCGGTCGCAGTGCAGGAGCTTGCCCACGTCCTCCTGCCGGTAGCCCGCCGCATCGCGGGCGAAGCGGACCTCCTCGCCGAACATGACCGCGGAGCTCGCCGTCGCCGCCCTGGCCTTCCGCTGCGTCATCACTGCCCCCAGTTGTGCACCGCACACCCACACGCCGATCTGGCGTCACCGTACCTCTGCGGCCCCACCGACTAACACCAGAAAGCAATCATTCGCACGCACAGCGTGAGCGCGCACTACCCTCGCGCTCCCTCATCCGCCCCCTGAGGAACTTCGCCATACTCGTCTCCCGCGCCGGTTCCACGCCCCTGGCCCGCCAAGGCCGACACCGGCGAACTCCTCACCACCACCCACACCCCCGACTCCCGCATCAAACCCGCCCTCACCCACTGCCGCACCCAAGCCGCCACCCACAAGAAGTCGACCCCACCGACTTCCTGCGCTCCCCCGCCGCCACCGTCCCGACCGAAGCCGATCACGGCATGACCGGGGCAGATCACATAATTCGTGGTCGAATCGGACGAACGTTGGCAGGGTGTGGTGCACGGACTCCCAGCTCAACGATGTCCGAGCCCGCCCACTGACCACGCCCCGAACGGGCCCGCACCGCTTGGACACTGCATGACCCACGACCACAACCTCCCCACCCGCCGCTCCGCCCGACAGGAAGCACTACTCCTGACGGGCACGGTCGGTGTGGGCAAGACCGCCACCGCCGATCTGCTGAGTGACCTGCTGGCCGACAGGGGCGTGCCGCACGCGGTCATCGACCTCGACCGGCTGTGCCAGGCGTGGCCCGCCCCCGACGGAGACCCGTTCCAGCACCGTCTCCTGCTCGCCAACCTGCGGGCGGTGGCCGGCAACTACCGCGCGGCGGGCGCCCAGCGCCTCGTGCTGGCCGGCGTCGCCGAGAACACCGCCGAACGGGACGCCTACCAGGACGCCCTGGGCATGCCGCTGAGGGTGTGCCGCCTGACCGCAGACCTCGCCACCATCCACACCCGACTCCGGACGCGCCACGAGACCGATCACGACACGGCCTCCCTGCCCTGGCACCTGCGACGGGCCGAGGAACTCCACCTCGTCCTGGAAGCGGCCGGGATCTCCGACATCACCGTCGACACCACCGACCTGACACCAGCCCAGGCCGCCTCCGCCGTCCTCGAAGCCACCCACTGGACCGACGCCACCACCACCGACGGACACATCTGACCGTCCGCCCCCGAGCCCGCCCACCCGGGCCGCCCTTCGTCCACGGAGGTGCGACCCCGCAGGAAGGCAAGACCACGAGCGCCGGCACCGCCCTCCGAGCCGACGGTCGGCGCACTCCACAATCAAGCGACACCACACCGACTGCACAGCACGCGCAGAAAGTCGCCCCCACCGACTTCCTACTCGGCGAACGGCAGCCAGCCTTCGGAGCACGCCAAGGACGCCACCCGCCCGAGACCTGCCTCACCGTCGCCAGGGACGTTGCAGGCCTCACCGCGCCGAGCGGTGGCTGCCGAAGTGTTGGCGTTGACGGAGATGAGCGATTGGGGACTGCCATGGACGCTCGTTCGCAGCCCCCTCTATCCTCCAGTCGATCTCTGCGGTGAACGCCATCGCAGGCATGCGCGATGGGAGCTCGTTCGTGGAATCAGCAACCGCTGACAGCAGATTGAATCCAGATCCCCGAGCTGCCCTCCACCGAGGGCTGGTGGCTGATCCTCGACCGTTGGCGCTGACCATGCAGGCACTGCTTGCACTGTTTGCCGTTGCGCAGGTCATGTCGAACCTGAACACCGAGACAGGTTCAAGGGTCTTTCCCGCAGCGATCTTGTTTGAGATGCCGCTGTTCCTGGCCACAGTCGTGGCATTTCTCTGCTGGCTCAGACGATGCCGGCTCAATGCCGAGACGTTCGCTCCGGGCACGCACAAGTACTCGGTGGGCGCAGCCGTCGGGGCGTCGCTTGTCCCGGTGCTCAACACTTGGGCCCCACGCCGTGTCATGCTCGACCTCTGGCGAGCGAACGGATCGACCGGCGCCACCTGGGTGATCAACGCGTGGTGGGTGACGTGGCTCGCGAAGATGATCGGGATCTCGGCCTACGTCGTGGCCGACCCTAACGGCAATCTCAACAACCCTGTCGTCATGTTCATCAACGTCGCTGCCGCCGCCCTCACCATCGTCATGG
The DNA here is from genome assembly GCF_042732955.1 of Kitasatospora sp. NPDC059747. Classification (NCBI taxonomy): domain Bacteria; kingdom Bacillati; phylum Actinomycetota; class Actinomycetes; order Kitasatosporales; family Streptomycetaceae; genus Kitasatospora; species Kitasatospora sp. NPDC059747. Next base: position 70,428 of record NZ_JBHWGV010000033.1, read on the forward strand.
TCGAACAGATCACCGCCGCACAACGCGCCAAGATCAAGGCATAGTCACCCGAGCCCGGCAGTCGCGTCGATCGAGCCGCTCTGCCCACTGGAACGACTGTGGCGGGGGGCGCGCCGCCCGGGGGAGGGGGCGGGGGCCCCGGAGACAAAGGACGAATCCCAGCGCGCCCACCACACCGGGG
>NZ_JBHWGV010000033.1:70618-75593 GCF_042732955.1 Kitasatospora sp. NPDC059747
CGTCTACCCGTCTTCTCTTTCTGCCGCTTGTTCGCTCTTCTCGCGCCTATTGTCTCTTTGGTTCCCGTCTCTTTGGCCTTCTGGCTTTCCCCCCCGCCACAGTCAATCGAGTCAACTCCTCAGGGAACCACGGACCCGGGGTTCCCTGTCTGCGCTACCTCAACTGCTTCGTGGGACCGGTGCCCACTTCTGGGCCGTCCCGCCGTTGCAGTCGAACAGCTGGAGTCGGGTGCCATTGGTGGTGTTGGCGTAGGGGAGGTCGACACAGCGACCGGAGGCGGGGTTGTAGAGAGTGCCGTCCGATCGGGGCAGGAAGATCTGGTTCGGGGATCCGTTCCCACAGGTCCAGAGTTCGAGCGCGGTGCCGTTGGCGGTGCCGTTCTGGGTAGCGTCGAGGCAGCCGCCGAGGACGCGCAGGGTGCCGTCAGGCTTGAAGCTCCACTGGGCGTTGGTGGTGTTGCAGTCCCAGATCTGGACGGCCGCGCCGGGGGCGGAGCTGGCACCGTTGACGTCCATGCACTTGCCGCTCTGGGCGGCGAGGGTGACGGACGTGTTGTCGGCGTAGGTGTTCGAGACAGTGGTGGGGCCGGCGGTCCAGGTGAAGTAGGGGGCCGTGGTGGTGGAGTGGCCGGTCCAGATCTGGATGACGCCAGTGGGCGTGATGCCCCAGAGGGTGGGGGAGCCGCTGTTGGTGAGGTCGCCGTCGGATCCCACGGTGGGCCAGCCGGTGCTGACCAGGCCGCCGGGGCCGTTGATCGTCGTGGGCGGGTCCATGCTGGTGATGCTCGAGTAGGTGACGGAGTCGCCGTATTGGTTGACGCCGTTGATCGTGCCGACGGTGAAGGTGCATGCGCGCAGTTCGCCGGTGCTCTGGTTGCGGGCCCACAGGCCCGGGTGGCCCTGACCCTTCCAGTCACCGGGGGAGATCAGGTCCCAGCCCTTCCAGCCCTTCGTGTCGAGCTTGGTGGGTGAGCCGAAGACGGCCTGGCCCACGGTGGGGTAGAACCAGAGCGCGGCGTCCGTGCCGCCTGCGGTGCTTTCGACGGTGAAGAGGCCGGTGCGGTTCAGGAATTTCTTACTCGGGTCGAGGTTTGTGGTGGTCGGGTCGCCGCTGGCGGCGATCTGGAGGACCTTCGACCAGTCGGCGGCGTAGTCCGTGCAGTCGGGCAGGGTCGCGTCACAGGTGGGCCTCAGCACCGTCTTCGCGGTGCCGAGGACGCCGGCGACGCCGCTGTTGCCGGGGTTGGCGGAGTACCAGAGGTCCGTGTCGTTGTCCCGGTGGGCGATGACATCGTCGACGTTCAGTCCGCCGCGCAGGCTTCCGCGGTGGGTGACGTGGTAGGCGGCCCAGGAGTCGCTGTGGGGGGAGAGCGTCTTCGGGGCGAGCAGTGTGGACTTGGGTGCGGTGGTGGAGGCGCCGATGTTGTAGGCGCGCAGGTCGCCGTTGGGGTCGGCGGTGACGATGTCGGGCAGGGCATCACCGGTGACGTCGCCGAAGACCGGCGCGGGGCTGTTCGGGTTCCACGGGGCGTAGAAGGCGTACTGCGCGACCGGGGAGATGTTGCCGGCGTTGTCCTCGGCCTGGATGTAGAGGACGTTGGTTCCCCAGCGCCCGGCGGTCACCGGGATCTGGCCGCTGGGCATCGAGCTGCCGCACTGCCAGCTGGCGCCGGCGAGCTGGGGGTCGAAGCTCCAGCGAAGGCAGGCAAGGCCGGAGGAATAGCCGCCGCTGGGGGCGGGGTCGGTCGCGGTGAAGGGCACGCCGCCGCTCTGGCCGGCGTAGATCTGGGGGGTCTGGCCGTTGCCGCTGGGCGGGAACTGCTTGGTGGTGTCGCTGACCGTGGTGGGGAAGGTGAGGGTCGGCGGGGTGAGGTCGACCTTGAAGTAGCAGTTCGGGGCGGTGTCGGACCACGGCACACCGTCGAGCTGGTCGGTGGCCCTCATGCTGAAGCCGTAGGCGTGGCCGTCCTGGATCACCCTGCCGGGGACCTGGAAGGTCGTGGTGCCGCCGCTGCCGACGATGTTGCTGTAGCCCGATGCGACGTCGGGGACACCGGGGAGGTTGTAGTCCCAGATGTGGTCCCAGGAGTACAGCTGGCTCTGGGCGTTGCTGGCGACGGTGGCGTTGAGGAAGACCTTATTGTCCTGGTTGGTGCCTGCGCCGAGCCAGGCCCAGTGGTTGGCATTGCCGTCGCCGCAGGACTGGTTGGCCCCGCCGGGGACCACGGTCGTCGGGGCTGGCCACACCGCGGGGTTGGTCGGGGTGTTGGGAATGCGGTCGTACTCGACGTACAGCGACGGCTGGTAGGTGAACCGCTTGAAGGCGTACTGGTTGCTCTCGTCGCCGTAGAGGCCGAAGGTCAGCTGTCCGCTATTGGTGTACTGCTGGAGCGCAGCGGTGACGGTGAACGCGAACGGCACGTTGTCGTAGCAGCCGTTGTGGCCGGAGCCGCCGACCGCCACCGGGCCGAACGAGCCGCTTGTCGCCGAGGGCTGGTTGGACCAGGTCGTGCCGTTGGCGATCGCACCAGTGACGTACAGGTTGAGGTTATACGCGGTAGAGCAGTTGAAGTCTGCGGAGACGTACTCCTGCAGGTTCATCGTCGCGTAGTGGACGACCGTCCCGCTGAGCGCACTGGTATCGAACTGGTAGAAGCTGCGTTCGATGTCTGCGGGGATGCAGCTGCCGCCGTTGGGGTAGGTGCCGCAGACGCCGACGCCCGGGTGGTCGCTGTCCTTGCTGCCCTGGGCTAGCCAGTTGTTGGAGCCGTCGTGCTGCGACTGGACCCAGGTCCAGGCGTTGGCCGACGTGCTCCAGGGCAGGAAGGCGGGGTCGATGTAGTAGGGCGCGGTGCCGTGGGCCAGGAGGTCCTGGTCAGGAGTCAGGTCGATGCCGGTGGCGCCGGCCTTGACCGGCATGTCAGAGACCTTGGAGCCCGCGCCGGGTCCCGCGTCGCTGCCGGCCGGCGCCGCCTTGGCCGGATCCGTCGGAGTGCCGGTGGGTGCCGGGGTATCCGCTGCGGGGGCTGCCATGAGCATCATGGAGGCCTTCACGGCGGGGGCCGAAGAGGGGGTAGGCGCCGCGGAGGTGGGGGTGCTGTCCCACATCTGCGGGGTGCGCGCGGTCCAGCGGGGCTTGCCGTCGGCCGCTGTGGCGGTGATGTTGCCCTTGGCGTCACTGCTGACGGTCACGCCGTCGGCGGTGGTGTCGAAGTGCAGGTTCTTGAGAACCGGGTTGGCGGCGGCGGCCTGGGTCTTGACGACCAGAACGGTCGAGAGGCCGCCGAGCTTGGTGGCGGTGACCTTGAGGTCGATGTCGGGGCCGACGGACGGGTAGACCACGCTGTCGCCGGTGACGGTGGGCGTGGTGAGGGCGAAGGGGGCGGTGAGGGCGAGCTTCTTGCCGTCCGCGCTGGTCATCGTGGCCAGCGGTCCGTTTCCGCCCTTGGACAGCGTCAGCTGGCCTGCTGCGGACTTGGGGGAGAAGGTGCCGTCCTGATTGGCCACGAGGGTGGCGTCCAGCCCCTGCCAGACACCGTTGCGCTTGACACGCTGCTGGTCCGGGTGGCTCGTGAGCGCCAAGTGCCCCGCTGGAGTGGCGACGGTCTCGCTGAACTCGGTGGTGAGCGAGTCGATCGGGACGTTCTTGCCGGTGGCCTTGGCCTGGGCGATCGCCGTCTCGGTGGCGTTGGCGGGCGGGCGCTCCTGCGTCATCTTCGCGGTCGCGGCATCGATAGCGGCCTGCGACGGCGCCTGCGGACTGTCGGCTATGGCCGGGGCCTGCGGCCCTGCAAGGGCGGTCGTGAGTGCCAGGACGGCTGTCACGGCCAACATGCTGGACGACGCACCGTTGTAGCGGCGCTTTCTGGTCAAGACGGGAATCTCCCCCCAATAGGTTCGAAACGACCTGTGTCACTGCAGGTCAGCAGCACACCGTGGACAGCAATCGGGCGGATCGGCAAATTTTTTCGGGATTGAATGCCAGAAATGCAGCTTTTTGATCAACTTTGCAACGCCTGTGATTGTCCTCACTGTCCGCTGCACCTTGACCCACTGTCAGTGCCAATGGCTAGCATCCGGCGGTTCGGATACAGCAGCTGGCTTCCGAATGCGGGGGCCGAAATGTGGGGGTAAATAGGTGTCATTCAGACGACCATCAAGTTTTGAGAGGGAAAGGGGTGGAACGGGCAGGCTGAGGAGTCGGCTCGCGGCCGTCACCATGGCTGCAGTCCTCGCTTCGCTCCTTGCGCCCGTGCCGTTCGCGGTGGCGGCGGACGGGCCGGACTACTCGCGCAAGTGGTCCCCGCCGAACACCACCCTGCCGAAGACGGCCTCGATCGCCGGCCAGAACGTCACACCGGTCCCGGCGCCGAAGCCGGAGCACCCGGTGCCACCGACCTGGACGCCGCCGAAGGGCCCGCAGACGCTCCCGAGTGGCCACGCCTCGGTGACGCTCGGAACCGCGCCCGAGGCGAAGGCACTCGGAGCGGGCGAGAGTCCGCAGGCCGGTGCCGAGGCGAAGGCGTCGGGACTTCCGGTCACGGTCGCGCCGCTGGCGGGCTCGTCGGCTGCGGGTCAGACGATCCAGGTCGACGTGGCGGACGCCAAGTCCACTGCAGCCGCCGGCATTCCGGGTGTGGCGCTGACCCTCACGCGTCCTGGTGCGGGCGATGACGCGCCAGTACGCCTGGGCGTCGAGGCGTCGAGCCTGGACACGGCGTTCGGCGCGGACTGGGCCGCTCGGGCCCACCTGGTGGTCCTGCCGGCCTGCGCGACGACGACGCCGAAGTCCCCGGACTGCCAGAAGCAGACACCCCTCGACTCGCACTACGACCCGGCGACGAAGAAGCTCGTCGCCGACGGTCCCGGGTGCGGGTGGGGTTACGCCCAGTCCGGAACCCAGAAGGCGTGGGGCACCGCGCGGGTCGGCCCCGGGCGGGGCGGGGGGGGCGCTGGGTGGGGGGGTTTTACAATC
>NZ_JBHWGV010000033.1:75603-80551 GCF_042732955.1 Kitasatospora sp. NPDC059747
TCGAGCGCCTCGGCCAGCCACCCCGACATATACCCCGATCAGCCTATCAACCAAACCCACTCCACGACTGGCCCAACCAGCCCCCACCCCCCCCCCCCCCCCACGTCCCGCTGACCGGGACGGGAATCGCCAAGTCCGCAACCATCAAGGCCTCGGCCACCGCGGCTGACGGCCCGGTCCGGGCCGTGTACGCCGGCGACACCACGACGTCGACCACGGTCGCCGTGGTGTCGGGCTCCTCCAGCGGCGCGGGCACCTACGCGGCGACCCCGCTCGCGCCCTCGCAGGCCTGGACCGGCGGCGCGGCGTCGGGCGCGTTCACGTACGGCTATCCGATCCAGGCGCCGCCGGCGCTGGCGGGCTCGGGTCCGAAGGTGGCGCTGTCGTACGACTCGTCGTCGGTGGACGGCAAGACCTCGTCGACGAACTCGCAGGCTTCCTGGATCGGTGACGGCTGGGACTACAGCCCGGGCTTCGTCGAGCGGTCCTTCAAGCCCTGTTCGCTGGACGGGATCGCAGGCTCCGGCGACCAGTGCTGGGGCGGCGCCAACATGGCCCTGTCGCTGGGCGGCCACTCCGGCCAGCTGGTGCCGGACGACGCGTCCTGTCAGTCCGGCGCACCGGCCGCCATGGAGCAGGCCGCCTGCACCTGGCGGCTGAAGAACGACGACGGCACGAAGATCCAGTTCCTGACCGGCGCGACCAACGGCACCTGGAACGGTTCCTACATCAAGGTCACCGACACCAGTGGCACGGTGTACTACTTCGGCCTGAACCACGTGCCGGACGCGAACGGCAACCCGACCACGCTCGGCGCGGATAGCGGCTCGGCGTGGACCGTCCCGGTCTTCTCCCCCAACAGCGGGGACCCGTGCTACGACCCGGCCAAGGGCCAGGGCTCCTGGTGCCAGACCGCGTGGCGCTGGAACCTCGACTTCACGGTCGACCCGCACGGCAACCTGGTCACCAACGCCTACACGCCCGAGATCAACTACTACGCCCTCGGCGGCGGCCAGGGGAACGGGACCAGCACCGCCTACACCCGCAGCGGAGTGCCCTCCACGATCGGCTACGGCCAGCTGCTCTCGGACCAGCTGAACAACAACGGCGCCTACAACCCCGCCGCGAAGATCGTCTTCAACACCGCCGAGCGGTGCGATCCCTCCAGCGGGGTCTGCGACCCGTCGCAACGCACGGCGGCCAACGCGCCGAACTGGCCGGACGTCCCGCTCGACCAGCAGTGCGACGGCACCAGTGGGTGCACCAACTACGGGCCGACGTTCTGGACGACCAAGTGGCTGTCGTCGATCGTCACCCAGGTCCGGGTCAACGGCACCTACCAGACGGTCGATTCGTACGCGCTGAACCACACGTTCGTCAACGTGCAGAACCTGACCGAGAATACGAAGGTTCCGTGGCTGGCCTCGGTCCAGCGCACCGGTCAGGACACCCAGGCCTCCGGGACGCCGGTCCCGCTGCAGCCGGTGTCCTTCACTCCGATGTTGCTGCCCAACCGGGTGGACGGCACGAACCTGGTGCCCGCACCGCCGGCCTACAACCGGCCGCGCATCCAGATGATCACCACGGAGACCGGCGGGACCATTGGCGTCAACTACGCTCCCGCCGATTGCTCTCGGGTGAACAACGTCATGCCGGCCTCCGCCGACAGTGACACGCTTTCCTGCTACAACGTGAAGTGGAACCCGCCGGGTTCGGCTGCCAGAGCGGCCCCCGTGGACGACTGGTTCCAGAAGTACCCGGTCGCCACCGTCACTACGAACCCTGGCACCCCGGGCTCGACGCCGATGGTGACCAGCTACAGCTACGGCAAGGCGGCCTGGCACCGCAACGACTCGGCCACGACCCGCGACAACGCTCGCACCTGGGACCAGTTCCGCGGCTACGCGAGCGTCACCGCCATCACCGGGAGCGGCAACGACGGCCCCAAGTCCCAGAGTTCCACCACCTACTACCAGGGCATGGACGGTGACGTCCTCGCAAGCGGAACCACACGCAGTGTCTCGGTCGCGGGCCCGATGAGCGGTCAGGTCACCGACTCCGACTGGCTCTCCGGCGAGATCCTGGAGTCCGACACCTACGCGCAGGCCGGCGGCAGCGTCGTCGGCTACTCGGTCAGCACCTCCAGTGGTCCTGTGCCCACGGCGACGCACAGCCAGGGCATCAGCATGCCTGCGCTCACGGCCCGCTACAACTTCACCGGCGCGGTCACCACCTCGCGATCATTGAAGTCCGACGGCACGTGGGGGACGGTCGCCAAGACCGTCACGAGCGATCCGGCGCACGGGAACCGGCTCCTGACCTCGCTGGAGACCGCCGACGGCCTGCCGGACATCTGCACCCGCACTAACTACGCGGCCGGCTCCGACCCGCAGGTCCAGGTGCTCCCGTCCGAGGTGATCGCGGTCTCGGGCAGCAACGCCTGCACCGCTACACCGACGGCTGCCAACACCGTCTCCTGGGCCAGGACGGCCTACGACGGTCAGGGCGTCGGCCAGCTGGGCACGGCGCACGACGCGACGACGACGTTCGCGCTCGACCACTACGACGCCTCGGGCAACGCCCAGTTCACTTCGGTGAACCAGGCCTATGACGGCTACGGCCGACTGGTCAGCGTGACCGACCCCGACGCCACCGACAGCGCCCACCCGAGCGGCGCCACCACCACGACCGCGTACACCGCGTCCACCGCCGGTGAGCTGCCGGGCACCGTCAGCGTCACCACCCCGGCCCCGGCCGGCGCCAGTGACGCCGCCACCGGTCGCACCACCACGACCACGCTGGATATGGCCCGCGCGCTCACCACCAAGACCACCGACCCCAACGGGCGCACGACCACCAAGGCCTACGACGCCCTCGGACGAGTCACCAGCGTCTGGGCCCCTGGGCGCGCCACCACGGCCAGCGCCAGTGCCACGGTCGCGTACTCGACGCCGGGCATGGTCAACGGCAACGCCGTACCGCCGACCGTTACCAGTTCCACGCTGATGTCGGACGGGCAGACATACGCCGTCGGCATTCAGATCATGGACGGTGTGGGCAGGGTCGTCCAGACCCAGTCCACTCCGGCTCTTTCCGCATACAAGGCCGGCCGGCTGATCGCCGACACCGCCTACGACTCGCAGGGCCGGATCAGCAGTTCCAACAACGGCTGGTTCAACAACGACTCGCCGCCCAGCACGACGCGGTTCCAGACCACGTCGAACAAGGTCCCGGCCGAGGCCGATACCGTCTACGACGGCCTTGGCCGCCCCGTGGCGCAGCAGTTCCTCGCCTACGGCGTGACCCAGAGCACCACCACTGCGGCCTACCCGGGTGCGGACCGGACGGACACGACGCCGCCCGCCGGTGCGACGCCCATGTCCGTCGTCAAGGACGCGCGCGGACGCACCGCCCAGCTGTGGCAGTACAAGACGCCCTCCGCCACCGGGAACCCTGCCGACGCGGACGTTACCTCGTACTCCTACACTGCGGCCGGCCAGCTCGCCTTCCACAAGGACGCGGCCGGCAACACCTGGACCCGCGGCTACGACCTGCGCGGACGTGAGGTCACCGCGACCGACCCGGACACCGGAACCACCACCAAGACCTACGACACCGACAACCGGCTCGCCTCCACCACGGACGCACGCGGCCAGACCATCACCTACACCTACGACCTGCTCGGCCGCCCCACCGGCTCCTACGCTGGCTCGGTCGCACCGGCCAACGAGCTGACCGGATTCACCTACGACACGGTCCTCCCAGGCCTGCCCGCCACGTCGACCCGCTACGTCGGCGGCGCCTCGGGCAGCGCCTACACGAGTGCGGTCCTGGCCTACGACACGGCCTACCATCCGACAAAGACGACCATCACGATCCCCGGCACCGAGATCGGCCAGGGCACCGCCCCGTTCAAGTACACCTACCAGGCGACCTACGACCCGATCACCGGCGCACTCGCCTCGGACCACCGCCCCTCCCTCGGGGGCAATGCCGCCGAGGAGGTCGACTACAGCTACGACCAGTACGGCCCGCTGGCCGGCTTCGGCGCCTACGGCGGTGCGACCTATGACGTGTCCTCGGACTGGGATGCCTACGGCCGCCCCATCCGTGCCACGGTGAACCCGTGGGGCACCCAGATCGTCGTCACGAACACCTACGACGAGTCCACCGGCCGTCCGCTCTCCCAGTTCGTCGACAAGCAGACCGCAGCCAAGGGCGCCGTCCAGCAGGTCACCTATGCCTACAACGCAGCCGGGCGAATGACGGCCGTCCGCAACATCCCGGACAACACCCCGTCGTCCACCGACCTCCAGTGCTTCGGCTACGACTACCTCGGCCGCCTGACCAACTCGTGGACCGATACCGGCACGCTCACCCAGGCTCCGCAGCCCACGGTGGGAGGCATCGGCTCCTGCACGAACTCCTCGCCCACCAGCGGCGCCCAGGCCCCGCTGAGGACGACGGTCGGCGGACCCGCCGCGTACTGGCAGAGCTACGGCTACGACCTCACCGGCAACCGCACCCAGCTCGTCCAGCACGACCCGTCCGGTGACACCACCAAGGACACCACCACCAACCAAACCTTCCCGGCCACCGGCACCGTCAACACCCCGACCACCGCGCCCAACACCGGTGGCGGAACCGGCGGTCCGCACGCCCTGACCACCACCAACACCACCTCGCCGAACGGCACCAGCGCCTCCAGCGCCCAGTACGACGCGGCGGGCAACACCACCGCCGTCACCGACACCTCCGGCACCGCCACCCTGACGTGGAACGGCGAGGACAAGCTCGCGTCCTACGCAAAGACCGGCTCGGCCGGACCGACCACCTACCTCTACGACGCCGCTGGCAACCAGCTCATCCGCCGCGACCCTGGCAAGACCACCATCAACCTGGGCGGCGACGAACTCGTCTACAGCGGCGGCACCATCACCGGCGTCCG
>NZ_JBHWGV010000034.1:0-16910 GCF_042732955.1 Kitasatospora sp. NPDC059747
GGGCGCGCCGCGCTCCGGCGGCCCCCCGGGGGCGCGACCGCGGCGACGACGAGGTGGCGCGCGCGGTCGCCCCGCCGGGCGCCGCGCCCGCCGCCGGGCGCGGCCGTCGCCTCCGCGGGCAACGCGGCCTCGGCGAGCGCGGCCTGGCCCTCCGCGCCCGCGTCGGGGCGGGCGACCGGCCGGGCGGCCGGGCCGCTCCAGCGCTCCAGTTCGGCCCGGACGGCGGGCGAGTCGGCGTGGGCGTGCAGCCGGGTCGTCCACTCGGCGAAGGGGGTGGTGAGCGGGGGCAGGTGTACCTCCTCGCCCGCGAGCAGTTGCTCGCAGGCGCGGCCGAGGTCGTCCAGCAGGATCTGCCAGGAGACGAAGTCGACGACGAGGTGGTGCGCAGTGAGGAGGATGCGCAGGCCGGGCTCCTCGCTCGCGGGAAGGAGCACGGCGGCGAACAACGGCCCGTCGGCCAGGTCCAGTTCGGCCTGCGCGCGGACGGCGGCGCTCTCCGGATCGGCGCCCGTGCCGGTCGCGTCGATGACGCGGACCGGCTCGGCGTCGGGCCGGGCGGTCTGGTGCCAGCCGTCCTCGTCGCGGTGGTAGCGGAAGCGCAGCGCCGGGTGGTGCGCGGCGACGGCGAGCAGGGCGCGGCGCAGCAGGTCCGCGTCCAGGCCTGGGGCGGCGCGCAGCAGCAGTGTCTGGTTCCAGTGCTGCGGCCGGACGAGCGGCAGGTCGAGGAACCACTGCTGGACGGGCGCGAGTGGCACCTCCGCAGGGCCGTCCGGCGACACCGGGGCGGCGGGCCCGGGTGCTGCCGTCCGTTCGGCCACGGCGGCGAGTTCGCGCACGGTGGGGTGGGTGAAGATCTGCCGGGGCGTGAGCCGCAGACCGGCCTCGGCGGCCCGGGAGACGATGCTCATGCTGGTGATCGAGTCGCCGTCGAGATCGAAGTAGTCGTCCTCGGGGCCGACTTCGGCGACGCCCAGCACCTCGGCCCAGATCGCGGCGAGGACGGCCTCCACCGGGTCCGTCGGGCCGGCCGGGCGGTCCGGCTCCTCGATCCGGGGCTCCTCGATCCGGGGCTGCGCGGCCGGCGCCGGGCCGGTGCGGGCGGTCTTGCCGTTCCGGGCGGCGGGCAGGCGGTCGGTCAGCAGCACCTCGGCGGGCAGCAGGTACTCGGGCAGGAGCTCGCGCAGCGCCTCCCGCAGGCGGGGCGTCGACCGCCCGACGGCCACGCGGGCGACGAGGTCGGTGTCCTCCGTCACGGCGACGGCGCCCAGCACCCCGGGCAGCCCCAGCAAGGCGGCCTCCACCCGGCCGGGCGGAACCAGGTAGCCGTTGCGCCGGGTGAGATCGGCGGCGCGGCCCAGCACGACGATCCCGCCGTCGGGCAGCCGGCAGGCGAGGTCGCCGGTGCGGACGGGCTCGTCGCCCGCGAAGCGCGTCACCCACAACTCGCCGGACACCCCGGGCGGGGTCGGACGGCCGACGTCGTCGAGCACCCGGGCGGCCATCCCGTCCAGGGCCCGCCCGACCGGCAGCGGCCGGAAGGGGTCGGTCGCGGGCAGGTCGTCGGCGACGACCTCGCGGGCGCAGACGACGGGCGCGGTCTCCGCACCGCCGTAGCCGTGCAGCAGCCGGGAGCCGGGGCTCACCGCCCGCCACCGCGCGGCCACCGCGGGGGTGAGCGGCTCCCCGGTGACGAGGAGCGTGCGCACCGCCGGCTCGCGGCCGGATGCGGCGAGGCCGGGGAGGAGCGCGGAGAGCTCGGACGGGGTGACGGTGACGAGGTCGAAGGAATCGGTGCCGCAGAGGAGCCGGGACAGCTCACCGGAGGGGGCGACCACCACGGTGCCGCCCGCGGCGAGCGCCGCGAGCGACCTGGCCAGCACCTGGTCGGCGCCCGGCCCTCCGTGGACGAGGACGCGACCGCCGGGCCCGCACTGTCCGGCGAGCCAGTGCGCCCAGGCGGCCAGCGCGCCGTGCGGCTGCACCACGGCCCTGGGCTCGCCGGTCACGCCGGACGTGTTGAGCACCAACGCGGGATCGCCCGGCCCGACGGGGACCGGTTCGACCCGGCCGGCTTCGCCCGGCGCCTCCGGGCAGAGCACCGGCATGGGCAGCGCGCCGAGTTCGGCACGGCCCTCCGCCGTGGTGATCAGCAGGGCCGCGTCCGCGCACGCCGCACGGACCTCGGCGGCCGTGTCGAGCGGCTCGGCGACCGCGCCGCACCACAGCACGGCCAGCCCGGCGGCCAGCAGGTCCGCGGGCCGCCCGGGAAGCCGAAGCAGGACGCGGGCGCCCGGAGCCAGGCCCAGCGCGGCGATCCGGGCGGTCAGCTCCCCGGCCCGGTCGGACACCTGCCCGTACGTCAGCGTGTCGGCGCCCGCCACCAGAGCGGTCCGCCCGGGGTGGGCGCGCGCCAGGTCGCCGATCGCCTGCGGCAGCGCGGGCGGCGGGCCGGCCGGAGCGGTGCGATCGGGCCGAGGGCCGCGGCCGGCGACCTGCCTGGCGGCGGGCGCGACCGGATCGTCGACCGGCCCTCCCTCCGGCGCGTCCCCCGCCGACGGCCGCTCCGGCCGCTCCGCCGGGCCACCCGTGGCCGGGGCTCCGGCGGCCGGGCCGGCGAACGGCGCCACCGCCCCGCCGCCCGCGTCCAGCTCCGCCAGCGGCAGCTCCGGCCGCTCCAGGAGCCGCCCCACCCACTCCTCGAACCGGGCGGCGAACCGCTCGACCGTGGCCGCCTCGTAGAGGTCGGTGTTGTACTCCCAGGCGATCGCCACCGAGTCCGCGGACTCGTGGACCGCGCCGGAGAAGTCGTAGACCACACCGCGCCGCCGCAGCGGGAGCGACTCCAGCGCGAGCGAACCCAGCCGCAGTTCCTGGCCGGCCCCGGACAGGAAGCGGCTCACCGCGAGCATCCCGCCGTCCTGGGCCTTGTTCTGGCCGAAGCCGATCTCCACCAGCGGCGTCCGGCTGCGGTCGCGGCGGCGGCCGGGGTGTTCGGCGGCCAGCTGCTCCACGACCGTCGCGAAGGGCAGTTGCTGGTGCTCCAGGCCCGCCAGCAGCCCGCGGCCCGCCGAGGCGAGCAGGTCGGTGAACGGGCGCCGCGGGTCCACCTGCGTGCGGCACACCACCGGGTTGACGAAGTAGCCGAGCACGTCGGCGAATTCGGAGCGCTGGCGGTTGGTGGTGATGGTCGCGACGGCGATGTCGCGCTCGCCGGTCCAGGCGTGGAGGTAGCCCTGGAAGGCGGCGAGGAGGACGGTGTAGACGGTGCTGCCGTGGCGGCGGGCGAAGTCCTGCAGGGCCTTGACCCGCGGCTGGTCGAACTCGTGGACGTGGAGGGCGCCGCGCTGGCTCTGGACCACCGGGCGGGCCCGGTCGGCGGGGAGTTCGAGGGCGGGCGGCGGGTCGGCGAGGAGGTCGCGCCAGTACGCCCGGTCGCGTTCGGCCGCCGGGCCGGCGAGGGTCTCGGCCTGCCAGCGGACGTAGTCGGTGTAGCCGTGCCGGGGCGCGGGCCGGTACAGCTCGCCGTCGGCGGCGTGGGCGGCGGCGAGGTCGCGCAGGAGGGCGACGGTGGACCAGAAGTCGGTGGCGATGTGGTGCACCGTCACGAGCAGGACCGGGCCGTCGGCGGCGCCGAGGTGCAGCCGGACGCGCAGCGGAGTCTCGCGGTCGAGCTCGAAGGGGCGGAACGCCGTCGCGCTCAGCTGCTCCGTCCGGTCGGGCCAGTCGGCGGGGACGGTGAGCACCGCGAAGTCGACGTCCGCGTGCTCGGCGACGCGCTGGACCGGGCGGCCGTCGCGCAGCGCGAAGGTGGTGCGCAGGGCGGGGTGGCGGTCGACGAGGGCCTGGAAGGCGCGGCGCAGGGCCGCGGGGTCGCAGTGCGAGGTGATCCGGGCCGCGAAGCTCTGGTTGTAGGCGGCGGCCTCCGGGACGAGCTGGTCGGCGTGCCAGATCGCGGACTGGTTGTGGGAGAGCGGGAACTCGCCGACGACGGGCCCGCGGACGACGAGCGCCTCGGTGGGCCCGGCGGTGTCTTCGGCGAGGCGGCGGGCGAGGGTGTCGAGGCTGGCGCCGCCGAGGAGTTCGGGCAGGCCGACGGTGCGGCGCAGGTCGTCCTGGACGGCCATCTTGAGGCGCAGCGCGGCCAGCGAGTCGAGGCCCTGGGCGTGCAGCGGCGCGGCCGGGTCGAGCCGCTCGGGCGGGACGGCCAGCAGGTCGGCGGCGCGTCGGCGGAGGTGTTCGGTGAGGAGGCGGGCGCGTCGGCGCGGGTCGGGTTCGTGCCGGATCCCGGCGGCCGGGCGGTCCGCGTCGGCGTCCACGAGGGCGGCGAGTTCGGCGGCCAGGCGGCCCCGGCGGAGCTTGCCGAGTTCGGTGCGCGGCAGGCCGTCGACGGTCTCGAAGCGCGCGGGGACCTTGTGCCCGGCGAGGCGGGCTCGGCAGTGCGCGCGCAACTCCTCGGCGGGGACCGGGCCGTCGTCGCCCGGTACGACGGCGGCGACGAGCAGGTCGCCGCCGCCGACCAGGGGGACGCCCACCACGGCCGCCGCGCGGACCGCCGGGTGCGCCTCCAGGACCTCCTCGACCTCGACGGGGTTGACCTTGTGCCCGCCCGTGTCGACCAGGATCCGCTTGCGGCCGGTGAGGTGGAGGCGGCCGTCCTCGTCGAGCCGGCCCAGGTCGCCGGTGAGGTAGCGCCCGGGGCCGGGGCGCAGCAGGGTGCCGCCGGGGGCGAGTTCGCCGAGCATGACGGAGCGGCTGGTGACGGCGATCTCGCCGGTGCTGCCGGTCGGCAGGACGCGGCCGTGCTCGTCCAGCACCTCGACCCGCACCCCGTGCAGGGGGCGGCCGACGGACTCGGGGACGAAGCCGTCGGGGTCGCAGTCCCAGCTGACGCTGCCGGCCTCGGAGCTGCCGTAGGTCTGGCGGACGGGGACGCCGAACCGGGCGAGGAAGCGCTCCCGGACGACGGGCGGCAGGAAGTTGCTGCCGGAGAGGCAGAGCCGGACGGAGGAGAGGTCGGCGGGGCGGTCCTCGGGCCAGTCGGCGAGGGCGCCGAGCAGGTAGGGCACGGACGGGAGGACGGTGACGCGGTGGCGGGCGACGAGCGCGAGCAGGTCGGCGGGGTCGGGCCCGCCCGCTCCCGCCGCACCGGAGGGTTCGGGCAGGACGAGGGTGGCGCCCGCCAGCACCGCGACGATCATGCAGCAGAACTGGCCGAGCGCGTGGTACAGCGGCACGGGGCAGAGCAGGACGTCGTCGGGGGTGACGGCGGCGCTGGCGATGATGTGGTCGGCCTCGGCCAGCTGGTTGTCCTGGCTGCGGCAGATCCGCTTGGGCTCGCCGGTGGAGCCGGAGGAGTAGGTGAGCACCCACGCCCGGTCGGGGTCGGCCGGGCGGGCGGGCAGCGCGTCGGCGCGCATCAGCTCGTCGAAGTCGAAGGAGTGCCCGGCCGCCGCCGGGCCGCCGACGACCACCAGGGCGGCGCCCGGGGCGAGTTCGGCCCAGCGGGGGGCGAGCGCCGCCGTGGTGACCACGACGTCGGGCCGGCCCTCGGCCAGCACCCGGCGGTACTCCGCCTCCGTCAGCCCCGGGTCCAGCGCGAGCACGCGGGCGCCGATGCCCGCCGTGGCGAAGTAACCGACCACGAACTCGGGGCAGTTGGGCAGCGCGAGCAGCAGCAGGCCGTCCGGTCCGAGGCCGAGCGCGTGCAGTCCGCCGCGCGCCCGGGCGATCCGGTCGGCGAGTTCGCCGTGGGAGATCCGGCGCTCGCCGCAGACCAGCGCCGCCCGTCCGGGCCCGCGGTCCGCCACGGCGCGCAGCCGTCCGTCGATCACGCCGCGCCCCCGCTCGCCTCGGCCCGGGCCAGTTCGGCGACCACGTACTCCTGGACGTCGCTGAGGCGGCGGATGAGCCGGGCCCGCTCGCGGTCGATCGCCGGCAGGCCGTACTCGTCCTCCAGCGCGAAGGCCAGTTCGAGCAACGCGAGGGAGTGGTAGCCGAGTTCCTCGACCAGCTCCGGGTCGGGCCGGTCGGCGAGGCCCTGGTCGGGCGCCATGCCGATCACGATGTCGCGGATGTCCTGCCGGATCTCTTCCGCGGTGCGCTGGGTCATGGAGGTTGTCTCTCCCTCTCGAAGGAAACGGGATTCAGTCGCCGACGCGGACGTCGAGCAGGTACGGCCGGGGCGAGGCCAGGGCGGTGCGCAGGGCCCTCGCCAGGCGGGCCGGGTGCTCGACCCGGCCGGCCGCGCAGCCCTGGGCGCGGGCGAGGGCGGCGAAGTCGAGGCCGCCGATCCGCGTGCCGACGGCCTTGCCGAGCCCGAAGCGGTCGGCGAAGCGGTCCACCGTGGCGTAGCGGCCGTTGTTGACGACCAGGACGGTCAGCGGCAGGCCGAGTTCGGCGGCGGACCACAGGGCCTGGATCGAGTACATCGCGGAGCCGTCGCCGACCACCGCGATCACCCGCTCGTCGGGCCGGCCGAGCGCCATGCCGACGGCGGCCGGCAGCGAGTGGCCGAGCGAGCCGCTGGCGCACGTGTAGAAGCTCTCGGGCCGCTCGTTGGGCAGGTACTCGCACATCACCGGGCGGCTGCTCGGGGCTTCCTCGACGATGACGCTGCGGGCCGGGCGCAGGTCGGCGAGGGTGCGCATCAGCAGCGGCTGGGTGATGACGTCGCTGTCCGGGACGGGGGCCGGTGCGGGCCGCGGGGGCGGGAGTTCGCGGGGGACGGCCGGGTCGAAGGCGAGCAGGTCGCGCACGCCGAGGCGGATGCCGGTGAGCAGCGCGTCGCCGACCGGGGTCCAGGCGGCGGTGGCCGGGTCGTCGGTGAGCTGGTGGAGCGCTGTACCGGGCGGCAGCACCGGACCGGTGCCCGCGACGTGGTAGGTGAAGACCGGTGCGCCCAGCGACAGCACGAGGTCGTGGCCGGTCAGCCGGGCCACGATCTCCTCGCGCACCGGGGGCAGGAAGCCCGCGAAGAGCGGGTGGGTCTCGGGGAAGGCGCAGCGCGAGGACATCGGCGCGGCCCAGACGGCGGCGCGGTGGCGCTCGGCCAGCTCCACCACGTCGGGAACCGCCCGGTCCTGGTCGACGGCGGCGCCCACCACGAAGGCGGGGCGGGCGGCGCCGGCCAGGGCGCGGCCGACGCGTTCCAGCGCCTCGGGGTCGGCGCGCAGCGTGGTGGAGACCGTCCGGGGTTCGACGGGTTCGCAGGGCCGGTCCCAGTCGTCGGCGGGCACCGAGACCAGGGTCGGGCCGTAGGGCGGTGACATGGCCAGGTAGCAGGCGCGGGCGATGGCGGCCGGGACGTCTTCGGCACGGGCCGGCTCGCGGCTCCACTTGACGTACGGTTTGGGCAGTTCGGCCGCCTGGTCGTTGAGCAGGTACGGTTCCCCGCCGAGCAGCGAGCGGGCCTGCTGGCCGGCCACGACCACGAGCGGGGTGCGGTTGCGCCAGGCGGTGAACAGGCTGCCCATCGCGTGGCCGACGCCGGCGGCGGAGTGCAGGTTGACCACGGCGGGGCGGTGGCCGGCCTGGGCGAAGCCGTCGGCCATGGCCAGCACCACGGACTCCTGGAGCCCGAGGACGTAGCGGAAGTCGGCGGGGAAGTCGCGGAACATCGGCAGCTCGGTCGAGCCGGGGTTGCCGAAGACCGTGGTCATGCCGAGGCTCCGCAGCAGCGCGAAGGTGGCCTCGCGGACGGTGGGCGGGCGGCCGGTCGGCTCGTCCTGACGGGCTGGCACGCTGGTGGTCCCTTCGGGGTCGGGGGTTGCGGCGGTACGGTCCGTACGGGTCAGTCCCGGTCGGCCTCCGAGAGCTCCTTGGCCTCCGACAGCGCCGCCCAGATCCGTTCCGGCTTGAGCGGTGTGGCCGTCAGCCGGTGGGCGATGTGCGGGACGGCGGCGGCGACGGCCCCGGCCACGGTGGCCGGGGCGGGGATGACCCCGCCCTCCCCGAGGCCCTTGAAGCCGCCGGGGATGACCGTGCTCGGCGTACACCGGTGCTCCACCGTGACCGGCGGGACGTCGGCGCAGACCGGGAGCACGTAGTCGGTGAAGCCGGTGGCGAGCGGCCGTCCGGTGGCCGGGTCGTGCACGGCCTCCTCGACCAGGGCGATGCCCAGGCCCTGCACGACGCCGCCGACGATCTGCCCGTCGGCGATGGCCGGGTTCACCAGTACGCCGCTGTCGTTGACGGTCCAGTAGTCCTCGACGGTGACCTCGGCGGTCTCCAGGTCGACCGCGACGGCGGCGCCGTGCGCGCTGTAGGAGTAGGTGATGGCGGGCGGGTCGAAGTCGACGCTCTCCTCCAGCCGGATCCGGTCCGGGTCGGGCCGGCCCCAGCCCCGCCAGCCGCGGGCGGCGACCTCGGACCACGCGGTCGTGGCGTTCCCGGCCGGCCAGCGGAACTGGGCGCCGTCCAGCACCACTTCGTCCGGCGGGGCGCCGAGGTGGGCGGCGGCGAGGGCGTGCATCCGCTCGCGCATCCGCCCGGCGGCCCGCACGAGGGCCCCGCCGGCCAGCGTGACCGAGCGGCTGGCCTGCGAGGTGAGGTCCGAGTAGGGCGCGGTGGCGGTGTCGCCGAGCTCCACCGCGATCCAGTCCAGGGGCACGCCGAGCCGGTCCGCGACGATCTGGGCGAGGGTGGTCTCGATGCCCTGGCCCACCGGGATCACCCCGGCGAACACGGTGACGGTGCCGTCCTGGTTGACCCGCACCCGGGCGCTCTCCCAGCCGGCCCAGTCGATCCGGAACAGTTCCAGCAGCGCGGAGGGGGCGAAGCCGGTGATCTCCACGCTGGCCGTCACCGCGACTCCTCGGCGCACCGTCCCGGTGGACTCCCGGGCGCGCTCCCGGGCCAGTTCGGCGGCGCGGCGCAGCGCGGCGGGGTAGTCGCCGTTGTCGTAGGTGAGCCCGGTGCGCGTGGTGTACGGGAGTTCGTCCGGCCCGAGCAGGTTGTGCAGCCGCAGCCGGACGGGGTCGTGGCCGAGCTCGCGGGCGGCCTCGTCGATCAGCCGTTCGCGGATCCAGGCCGCCTCCTGCATGCCGTAGCCGCGGTAGGCGCCGGTCGGCACGGTGTTGGTGTGGACGGTGGTGATGGTGGCCCCGGCCTGCGGGAACCGGTACGGGCCCTCCAGGGCGAGCCCGGCGACCTGGAACGGGCCGCTGCCGGCCTGGATCGCGAACGCGCCGAGGTCCCCGGTGATCTCGGCGGCGAGCGCGAGGAAGCGCCCGTCCGCGTCGAGGGCGAGGCGGGCGCGGGCCCGCTGGCCGCGGCCCTGGTAGGAGGAGCTCAGGTTCTCGGTGCGGTCCTCGATCCACTTGACCCGGCGGCCGAGCCGCACGGCGGCCAGGCAGACCAGCGCCTCGTCGACGTACAGGGTGACCTTGCCGCCGAACGACCCGCCGACGTCCGGCGTCACCACCCGCACCTGGTCGACCCGCAGGCGCAGCGCGGTGGCGAGCTCCTGGCGGACGGCGTGCGGGGACTGGGTGCTGCTGTGGACCGTCAGGCGCCCGGTGGCGGGGATCCACTCGGCGAGCAGGCCGCGCGGCTCCATCGGGCTGTGGTTGATCCGCTGCACCGCGAACTCGCGCTCCACCACGTGCGGGGCGGCGGCGAGGACGGCGTCGAGCGCGGCCGGGTCGTCGCCGAAGTGGATCCGCCCGCCGATGTTGTCGGGGGCCTCCGGGTAGAGCCGCGGGGCGTCCGGCGCGAGCGCGGCGGCCAGGCCGATCGCGGCGGGCAGCGGGTCGATGTCGACGGCGACCAGCTCCGCGACGTCCTCGGCGAGCGCCCGGCTGCGCGCCACCACCAGGCCGATCGGCTGGCCGACGTAGCGGACGGTGCGGTCGCCGAGGGCCACGGTGCCGGTGAGCTGGCCGGGGATCCGCCAGGCGGTGGGGATCGGGTCGGTGAACCGCTCGATCTCGTCCGGGCCGAGCACCAGCAGCGCCTCGCCGCCGGCCAGCGCCGCCGCCGGGTCGAACCGGGTGATCCGGCCGTGCGCCACCCGGCTGCGCAGCACGACGGCGTGCAGGGCCCCGGCGTCGTCGATGTCGTCGACGAAGCGGCCCTGGCCGCGCACCAGCCGGGGCGCGTGCACGCGCGGGACGGCGCGCCCGATCATGCGGCCGGCGTCGGGACCGGCCCCGCGGCCGACGTCGGACGCGGTCATGCCGTCGCCCCCTCGCCCTGCCAGTGCCGCTCGATGGCGGCGCGGATGCCCGCGTAGCCGGTGCAGCGGCACAGGTGCCCGCGCAGCACCTCGGTCACCGCCTGGTCGGCGCTCAGGCCGGCCCGGTCGGCGTAGGTGAGGCCCATCAGCACGCCGGGCGTGCAGAAGCCGCACTGCAGGCCGTGCTCGTCGGTCATCGCCTGCTGCAGCGGCGCGGGCCGGCCGTCCTCGGCGAGGCCCTCGACCGTTTCCACCCGGCAGCCGTCGGCCTGGCGGGCGAGCATCAGGCAGGAGCGCACCGGTTCGCCGTCCACCAGCACGGTGCAGGCGCCGCACACGCCCTGCTCGCAGGCCACGTGGGTGCCGGTGAGGCCGAGGCCGTGGCGCAGGAAGTCGCTGAGCAGGGTGCGGTCCTCGGCCTCGGCGGTGTGTGCGGTGCCGTTGACGCTCAGGCTGATCGATGTGCCGCTCATCGGTGACGTGGGCACGGGCTAGCTCCCCTCGGTGAGCAGGTGGACGGCGGCCCGGCGGAGGACCGTGCGCAGCAGGTCGCCCCGGAACTCGGCGCTGCCGTGGAGGTCGGAGGGCGGGCGGGTGCCGGCGACGGCCGCGTCGGCGACCTCGCCCAGCGCGCCGTCCGCCGCGGCGGCGCCGTACCCGGCCAGGGCCTGTTCGGCCCCGGTGAGCCGCAGCGGGCGGTCGGCCACCCCGCAGGCGGCGATGCGGGCCTCGGCCACCGCGCCGGCCTCCAGCCGTACGCCCACGCACACGCCGACCAGGGGGAAGCCCGCCCCGCCGCGCCGGGTGACGGACTCGAAGCGGTAGCGGAAGCCGGGCCTGCGCGGGAAGGAGACGGCGGTCAGGAGTTCGTCCGGCCGACGGGCGGTGCGGTGCGGCCCGGTGAAGAACTCCTCGGCGGGCACGGTCCGTTCGCCGCCCGCCCGGCGCAGCCGCAGCGTCGCCCCGAGCGCGACCGCGGTGGCCGCGAGTTGCGCGGCGGGGTCGGCGTGGCAGAGCGAGCCGCCGAGGGTCGCGCGGTGGCGGATCTGCCGGTGCGCCACCCGGGCGGCGGTCTGGGGCACGACGGGCAGCGCTGCTCGCAGCCCCTCGTGCCGTTCCAGGTCGTGCAGCCGGGTCATCGCCCCGACCAGCACGGCCGTGCCGGTCACCTCGACGCCGGCCAGCTCGGTGAGCCGGTTAAGGTCGAGCACCACGGCGGGCCGCACCCGGCGCAGGTTGAGCAGCGGCACGAGGCTCTGCCCGCCGGCCAGCGGGGCGATGCTGTGCCCGGGCGGGTCGAGCAGGGCGAGGGCCTCGTCGAGCGTGCCGGCGGCCCGGTACTCGAAGGGTGCGGGTTTCACGGGGCGGCTCCTTCGACGGTGGCGTCCCCCTCGGCCGGGCCGGCGCCCTCGGTGCGCTCGCGGACCAGGTCGGCGGCGCGCTCCGGGGTCAGGTGGCACAGGGCGTCCAGCACGGTGGCGTCCAGGAGGACGGCCGCGCCGGAGCGTTCCGAGACGAGTTTGAGCCGGGTCCCGTTCCCGGTCGGGTAGCTCGACACCGTGACCGCCGCCGACTCGCAGCAGATCCGGCACAGTTCGGTCTCCCGGCGTTCCTCGGCCGTCCAGGCCAGCCCGTTCATGCCGCTGCCTCGCCTCCCGCGGGCCGACGCGTGCCGGCCCGCACTAGAAGATGATCGAGAGTTGCTGGTGCGTGGCGACCTCGGTGTCCAGCAGGACCCGGCGCCGCAGCAGCCGGTAGCCGGCGCCGGGCAGGCAGCGCACGATGTCGTGCCGGGCGGCGGTGGCGAGGGCGGCCTCGCCCCGGCCCCGCGTCCAGGAGGCGAGCACGTTGCACTCCACCCGCCAGGTGTCGGCCTCGGGCGCGGCGAACACCCGCACGCCGCTGATGAAGTGGCGCGTCACCCCGCCCGGGCGGTCGGACCACGCGTGCCGCAGGCCGGTGCGGCCGAGCTTCATCGCGAGGATGTGCTTGGTCGCCTCGAACAGCAGCGCCCGGTCGCTGTGCCGGGGCAGGGCCGGGTCCTCGCGCAGCAGCGGGACGGGCACCTGGTAGAGGAAGCGCTCGTCGAGGAGGTCCAGCCAGTCCTGGTGGCGGCCCTCGTCCAGGGCGGCCGACTCCTCGGTGAGGAACGCGCCGGCGGAGGCGTCGAGTTCGACCTGGCGGGCCCCGCGCGGCGGGAACGGCTGGAGCTCGTAGGCGGGTTGGTGGTCCGTGCGGACGGGCTCACTCATCGTCGCCCTCCGAACGCGGTGCGGGCGGCCTCACTCATCGTCGCCCTCCATCAGCTCGGCCCAGCGGCGGTAGAAGGCCCGCTGGTTCTGCTCGGACAGGGTCAGGTACTCGGCGCGGCCGGGGCCCGGGAAGTCCGGCACCGGCTCGCCGAGGCCGAGGCCGAGCGAGAGGTCGAGCGGGGCGCCGTCGGCCACCGTGCCGCCGATCGCGGCGTCGATCCGGGCGAAGTTCTCGAAGTCGTCCATCTCGAAGAGGATTCCGCCGGCCGACTGGGAGCGGGCCTGGAAGGCGTACGAGCGGCGCTTCCACTCCTCGTCCACGTGCCGATTGGGCACCAGCGTCCAGTAGAGGCACTCGGTGTGCCGGGCGTCGATCGGGTTGTGCACGCGCCACACGAAGTACTTGGTCAGCGGGTCGTCCTCGCGCCCGATCGCCCGGTCGTGCGAGACGCTCAGGAAGGCGGCGTTCGGGAACAGCACGCCGTGCACGACCTCGCAGTGCGAGTTGAAGCGCACCTGCTCGGGCGTCTGCCCGGCGGTGAACGCCTCCCACACCTCGCGCGGGTAGCCGATGTAGGCCGGGTCCTCGACCTTGGCCGGCAGGGTGCGCCGGCCCTTCTCGACGACGTAGCCGGCCCGCACCGCGTGCCCCTGCGGCGTGGGGACGTTGATCCCGATCAGCTCCAGTTCGCCCTTGCCGAGCGTGCCGTCGGCCAGGCTGGAGCCGTAGATGCCCTGCTCGAACGCGGCCTGGTGGGTGGTGCCCATGTGGTAGCCGTCGCCGGCGAAGTTGTCGGTGACGACCTTCCAGTTGCCGGTCGTCACCGAGCGCTGCGGCGGCCCGTACACCTCCCACTCGCCGCCCGCGAGGTCGAGCAGCGCGTCCAGGTACCAGCGGGCGTCGCCCAGGTACTCCTCCAGCGGCGGGGCGCTCTCGCTCCAGGTCGCGAAGACGAAGCCGCGGTAGCAGGTCACCCGGGCCCGGGGCAGGTCGTAGCGGTCCTTGCGGAAGTCCTCCGGGTAGTTGCTGCGCAGCGCGGGCACGCCCACCAGGCGGCCGTCGTTGGCGAACGTCCAGCCGTGGTAACTGCACCGGAAGTGCGCGGCGTTGCCGAACGTCGCCCGGCACAGCTGGGTGCCGCGGTGGCTGCACGAGTTGAGCAGCACGGTGAAGCGGCCCTGTTCGTCGCGGGCCACGATCACGCTGTCGTTGCCGAGCGTGCGGACCAGGTAGTCGCCGGCGTCGGGCAGTTCCGACGCGAACGCCAGTAACTGCCAGGACTCCCGGAACACCCGGCGCAGTTCCCGGTCGAGGACCGCTTCGTCGGAGAACGCCCGACGGTCCAGCGGATATCCGGGCAGGACTTCCTGCCAGGGCAGAGCTTCAGCCATCCGTACTCCACGGGCCGGTCGGCGGACGGGGGAAAACAACAAGGAAAGCGGGGGACGCGAAAACGCAGGTTAGGCCGTCCCGCCGCGCACTGGCCAGTGTCCAACCGCAGCCGCCCGAACACCGCGCTGACCTCGGGCGATGGCCCGATCACCGTTCACCGGTGACGCCTTGTCAGGCGTTCGGCGCCTTTGGTCCACTGAGGCCGTCCACGACCCGAATCCCGCCCGGAGGAATTTCCTTGGCCACCCACGCGCTCGCCGCCGAAGATTTCTCGCACAACGACTTCGAGTACATTCCCGACCCTTTCTCCTTCTACGACCGAATGCGCGCCGAGCACCCGGCGTACCGCTCCGAGAAGATCTTCGGCGGGGCCTGGCTCTTCTTCAGCTACGCCGACTGCCTGGCCCTGATGAAGGACGAGCGGCTCTCCAACGCCCGGGCGGCCGTGCCGCTCTGGTTCCTGCCCGAGGAACAGCGCACCGACTACGCCGACATGCTCGGCGTCTACGAACGCTGGCTGGCCTTCCACGACGGCGCCGAGCACACCAAGAACCGCCGCCAGGCCAACCGCAGTTACGTCCCCTTCACGGACGCCGCGCTGGAGCCCCGGATACAGCGGCTGGTCGACGGGCTGCTCGACGCCGTCGACCCGGCCGGCTTCGACCTGATGACCGACTTCGCCTTCCCGCTGCCGGCCATGGTCATCGCCGACGTCCTCGGCGTGCCCGTCGAGGCGCACCCCGAACTGACCCGCTGGACCGACGACATCGCCTACCTCTTCGGCTCCACCAAGGTCACCGTCGAGCACCTCGACCGCACCCGCACCAGCACCCGCGAACTCGCCGAGTTCCTCGCCTCCCCCGAGTGCGCCAAGCTCTCCGAGGAGCAGAACGGCCTGCTGCACACGCTGCGCACCACCGAGGTCCACGGCCACCGCTTCAGCGACGAGGACGTCGTCGCCCAGGCCGCGCTCCTGCTGTTCGCCGGGGTCGCCTCGATCCGCTACCTCATCGGCAACAGCGTGCAGGCCCTGGAGGAACGCCCGCTGCACGAGCGCGACCTGCTGCTGGACCCGGCCACCGTCGGCCCGGCCGTCGAGGAGCTGCTGCGCTTCTGCACCCCGGTCCAGTTCGTCGGCCGGGTCGCCCGCGAGGACTTCTCCTACACCACCGCCGCCGACCAGGAGATCGTGCTGCCGGCCCGCCGCCCGATGATGCTCTACGTCGGCTCCGCCAACCGCGACGCCGCCGCCTTCGACCGGGCCGACGAGCTCGTCCTCGACCGCCCGCTGCCCAACCGCCACCTCACCTTCGGCGCCGGCCGCCACCTGTGCTTCGGCGACCCGCTGGTGCGCCAGACCCTCCGGATCGCCCTCGCCACCCTGTACCGGCGCTGGCCCGCGCTGCGCGTCTCGCAGGACGGCTTCAACTGGAACAACAACCTCGGCTTCCACGGCTTCACGTCGCTGCGGGTGAGCGCCTGAGCGGCGACGACCGCCCCCGGATCCGCCGACCCCGCCGCCACCGCCGACCCACAGGAGCGCTGATGACCCCTCCCCGCCTGCCCCGCCTCGGCAACTTCGTCGACGGCCGGTCCGCCGAACCCGCCGACGGCACGTACACCGAACTGCTCGACCCCTGCACCGGCACCCCGTACCTGCTGGCGCCCGACAGCGGCGAGGAGGACGTCGACCGGGCGATGCGGGCCGCCGCCACCGCCTTCGAGCAGTGGCGCTGGACCAGCCCCGCCGAGCGCCAGGACGCCCTCCTGCGCATCGCCGACGCCCTCGCGGGCCGGCTCGACGAGTTCGCCGCCGCCGAGGCCCGCAGCACCGGCAGCGCGGCGGCGGCCGGCGAGACCCCGCTGATGGTCGACCAGCTGCGCTTCTTCGCCGGCGCCGCCCGGGTGCTGGAGGGCCTGGCCGCGGGCGAGTACTCCCCCGGCCACACCTCCTACACCCGCCGGGAGCCGGTCGGCGTCTGCGCGCAGCTCGCGCCGTGGAACTTCCCGCTGCTGATGGCCGTGCTCAAGAGCGCGCCCGCCCTGGCCGCGGGCAACACCGTGGTGCTCAAGCCCGCCGAGACCACCCCCGAGACGGCCCTGCTGCTCGCCGAGCTGGCCGCCGAGGTGCTGCCGCCCGGGGTGCTCAACGTGGTCTGCGGCGGCCCGGACACCGGGCGGCTCATGGTGCGCCACCCCGTCCCGGCGCTGGTGTCGCTGACCGGATCGGTCGCGGCGGGCACGGAGGTCGCACGGGACGCGGCGGCCGGGCTCAAGCGGGTCCACCTGGAACTGGGCGGCAAGACCCCGGTCGTGGTCTGCGCCGACGCCGACCTCCCGGCCGCCGCCGCGAAGATCGTCGAGGGGGCGTACGGCAACGCCGGCCAGGACTGCACGGCCGCCACCCGGGTGCTGGTCGACCGGGCGGTCCAGGAGGACCTGCTGGTGGCGCTCACCAAGGCCGCGCAGGCGGCCCGCCCCGGCCCGCCGGACGACGCCGGCGCGCTGTACGGGCCGCTCAACAACGCCGACCAGCTGGCCCGGGTCGACGGCTTCGTCCGCCGCCTGCCCGCCCACGCGCGGGTCGTCACCGGCGGCCACCGGGTGGGCGAGGCCGGGTACTTCTACGCGCCGACGGTCATCGCCGACGTCCGCCAGGACGACGAGATCGTGCAGCGGGAGGTCTTCGGGCCGGTCATCACCGTGCAGCCGTTCGCCGACGAGGACGAGGCGGTCGCCCTCGCCAACGGCGTCGAGCAGGGCCTGGCCTCCGCGGTGTGGACCACCGACCACGCCCGCGCGATGCGGTTCACCCGCCGGCTGGACTTCGGCTGCGTCTGGGTCAACACCCACCTCGGCTTCCCGAGCGAGATGCCGCACGGCGGCTTCAAGCACTCCGGGTACGGCAAGGACCTGTCGGTGTACGGGTTCGAGGCCTACACCCGGGTGAAGCACGTGATGCACCACCTGGGCGAGTAGCCCGGCCGGCCGGAACACCGAATGGGCCCCGCCGGGTGGGCGCGGCGGC
This sequence comes from Kitasatospora sp. NPDC059747, assembly GCF_042732955.1. Lineage (NCBI taxonomy): Bacteria > Bacillati > Actinomycetota > Actinomycetes > Kitasatosporales > Streptomycetaceae > Kitasatospora > Kitasatospora sp. NPDC059747. The sequence goes on from NZ_JBHWGV010000034.1 coordinate 16,848, forward strand.
CCCGTGGGTGTGACCCCGGGGTTGAAATACCGCCCCCGCGCCACACGTGCACGGACCGCGCGG
>NZ_JBHWGV010000034.1:16920-36757 GCF_042732955.1 Kitasatospora sp. NPDC059747
CGCGCGCCCCCCCCGCGCTCTCCGCCGCCGCCCCCCCCCGCGCGGCCCCCCCCGCGCCCCCCACCCCCGCGGGCGCCGCCGCGCGCCCCCCCCCCCCCCCCCCCTTCGGTGTCACGCCTGTGTTCAACTGCCGCCGCCGCGCACTCGGACAGCGTCCTGCGCGAGCTGCGCGACGAGCTCCGCCAGCGGCCGTCCGGGCTCGGCGACGGCCGCTTCCGCGAGCCGCCGGAAGTCGGCGGTCAGGCCCTCGACCCAGGCCGGGTCGAAGCGGCGGCGGTCGTACCAGACCTGCCCCTCGATCCGGTCCTCGGTGGGCATCAGCACGAACTCCAGGTCGAACCGGCTCGCCATGCCGCCCGGCGGGTGGACCTGGGTGACCTCCAGGCCGCTCAGCCTCAGCGCGTACTCGGGCCCGACCGCGACCTGGAACAGGATGTTCTCCAGCCCCTCGCCCCGCTCCCCCCGGCCCTGCGGCACGAGGTGGTACGGGACCTCCTGGTGGGCGAGCGAGTCCAGCACGGTGTCCCGGGTCGAGCGCAGCACCTCCAGGAAGCCCGCCTGCGGTTCCAGGTCCAGGCGCAGCACCAGCAGGTTGCACAGGAAGCCGACGGTGCCGGCCAGTTCGGGCCGCGTGCGGTTGGCGAACATCGAGGCGAGCGCGACGTCCCGCTGCCCCTCCCGGCCGTACAGCACGCCGGCGAACAGGGCCAGGGCGGCGACGAAGATCGTCGAGCGCTGCTTGCGGCACAGCGCCGTCAGGCCCGCCACCAGCTCCGGCTCCAGGGTGAGGGCGGCCAGTCCGGGCAGCTGGCCGACGCCGTCGCGGATCGCCGACGTGCCGGGCAGCCGGGGCGCCTCGGCCCCGGCCAGGGTGTCGCGCCAGTACTTCTGGCTCTCCGCCAGCACGCCGTCCTCGTAGCGCTGCCGCTGCCACTCGCTGAAGTCGGCGAACTGCCAGGCCGCCTTGCCGGGTTCCGCCGCCGGCTCGCCGCCGGGCCGGTACAGCCGCCCGAGCTCCTGGGAGAGCACCCCGCCCGACCAGCCGTCGGTGGACAGGTGGTGGATGTTCAGCACCAGCACGGACTCCTCCGGCCCGACCGTCAGCAGCGCGGCGTGCAGCGGGGTGACGGCCAGGTCGTGCCGGTGCCGGGCGTGCCGCAGCAGCGCCTCGGCCAGCGCCTCGGGCTCCGGCCCGACCTCCTCCTCGGCCAGCGCGGCCGGCCGGGGCGTGTGGACGTGCTGGACGAGCCTGCGCCGCACCGACTCGTAGGTGGTGCGCAGCGCCTCGTGCCGTTCGACGAGCCGGTCCAGCGCGGTCCGCAGCGCGGGCCGGTCGAGCGGGCCGCGCAGCCGGTAGCAGGCGTTGACGTTCAGCGGGGTGTCGGCGCCGCGGTAGTGCTCCATCATCCAGAGCAGCCGCTGCCCGGGTGTGGCGTCGACGGTCCTCAGGACGGTCATGTGTGAGCCCTTCTGGTGGTGGCGGGGCCTTGGGGTCAGGCCCTAGGACTGGGCCGGCGCGGCCTCCGTGACCGGGGCCGGGCGGGCGGTCCCGGCGGAGTGGCGCACCGCGCGGTTGACGGTGGTCAGCACCGCGAGCAGGATCAGCCAGCCGCCGAAGATCACCGTGGTGGTGCGCGGGCCGAGGCCGTCGATCATCACGCCGCCGATCAGCGCGCCGAGGGACATCGCGCTCATGCCGAGGGTCTGCACCGCGCTGGAGACCCGCCCGCGCAGGTGGTCCGGGGTCGCCGCGAGGCGGTAGCTGGACAGCGCGACCATGTACACCGGCGCCAGCACCGACTCCGCGGCGGCCACCGCACCGAGCAGCCAGGCGTTCGGGGCGACGGCGTAGAGCGGGAACATCAGCGCCTCGACCCACAGCGTCACGGTGGCGATGCGGCCCAGCGGGAAGCGGTCGTTGACCCGGCTGGAGACCAGCGCCCCGACCATCGCACCGACGGCCGCCCCCGTGAAGACGAACCCGATCTCGGTGGGCGAGGCGCCGATCCGCTCGGCCAGCGTGATGATCACCAGGTAGCCGGCGCCGTAGCGGATCGCGTCCGCCGCCGAGATCAGCGCGAGGAAACGGATCAGCGGCTGGCCCATCAGCCAGCTCAGGCCGGCCCGGACCTCCTTCAGCAGGCCGGCGGGGGTCTCCTCGCTGCGTTCCTCCTGGAACTTCGCCCGGGTGAAGCGCAGCGAGATCGCGGAGAGCACGAAGGAGACCGCGTCCACCACGAACGGCACCGCCCGCCCGAGCGAGTACAGCGCGCCGGCGACCATGCCGCCGCCGATCCGCACGGTGTTCGTCGCGGTCTCGAACCGGCCGAGCGCCGAGCCCAGTTGCCCGGCGCCGACGACGTTCGGCAGGGCCGCCGAGTTGGCCGACTCGAAGAGCGTCTCCAGCACCCCGTTGAGCACGGCCACCGCGCACAGCTGGGCGACCGTCAGGCCGTCCAGCCACATGGCGAGCGGCACGCTGACCGTCACTACGGCGCGGCCCAGGTCGCACAGGATCATCGTGGTCTTGCGGTCCCAGCGGTCCGCCAGCGCGCCGGCGAAGGGGCCGAAGAGCAGCCAGGACAGCGAGCTGAGGCCCATCACGAGCCCGGCCTGGGTCGGCGAGCCGGAGACGGCGAGCACCAGCAGCGGCAGCGCGAAGACCTGGACCTGGCTCCCCAGGAACGAGACCACCTGACCGCTGATCAGCAGCCCGAAGTCGCGGTTGCGCCAGAGCCCCTGGGGCTTCTCGGCAGGGTCGGTGTCTGGGGACTGGGCCATGTGGGACCTCTTGTTCGGGGCCGCCGCGGTGCGACGGCCGTGGTGGACCGGACACGGTCAGCGACCGTACTCAGGGCGGATCGTTCACGACAAGTGATCAGGTGTGCACACGGCCGGTCGGCGCACCGAGCGCCGCCCGTTCCCGCCGGACCCGGGCGACGGTGTCCGCGCTCAGGCGGCTCAGCAGGTCCATCGACTCCAGGCCGCGCATCACGCGCGGGGTGAGCAGCCCGATCCGGGCGAGCATGGGCACCACCCGGGAGAACAGCATCTGCCGGTAGCCGGCCAGGCCGGGGTCGGCCAGCGCGAAGGCCGTGCCCTCGGCGGCCGGGACCTCGAAGCGCTCCCACAGGTCGCCCAGCAGGAAGCGGCGGCGCATGAGTTCGACGGACGCCAGCAGGAAGTCCTCCCGCCGCGCCAGTTCGGCCGCCGACAGCCCGGGGACGACGTCGCGCAGCAGCAGCACCCCGAAGGAGACGTGGCGGGCCTCGTCCCGGGCCACCCGGGCGGTGATCTGCTTGATCAGCGGATCGTGGAAGGTGGCCTCCGCCAGCCGGAAGCCGGCCAGCGCCAGCGGCTCGACCAGGCACTGGACGGCCAGCGCGAGGAGGTCCCACTCGGTGGCCCCGAGCGCGTCCGCGAACAGCCGCCGCAGCCCCTCCGACACCGGGTACGGCTCGGGGACGTGCTCCCCGACGTAGCGCCCGAACGCCTCCGCGTGCCGGGCCTCGTCCCCGGCCTGGCTGACGGCGCACAGCTTCGCCTCGATGTCCGGCAGCACCTCGGCCAGCCGGGCGCCCGCGAGCATCGCCGCCTGCTCGCCGTGCAGGAACTGGCAGACCGTCCAGGCCTGGGTCTGCCAGCGGAAGTCGTTCCAGGCGCGGGGCCCGCGCCGGCCGATCGGCGAGGCGCGCAGCGAGTCCAGCGCGTACGCCGAGCCGGCGGGCAGCGGCTCGCCGAAGGGGACGTCCAGCGACCAGTCGATGTCGGTGGCCGCGTTCCACTGGGCGAGCTTGGCGCCCTCGTACAGCTGGGCGAGCCCCGAGCCGGCCGTGGAGCGCTCCCAGCTGAGGACGGCGGTCACCGGGGTGTCGACCCGGAGGTCGGCCAGCCCGGCGAGGGCGGTCGGGAGCCGGGGCGCCGCCGGCCGGGGCGGCCGGTCGTCCCGGGGCGGGGGCGTCACGCCCGCCCGGCCTGCTCCGCCATCAGCCGGCGCAGACTGAGCGGGCGCAGGTCGGTCCAGACCCGGTCGATGTGCGCGGTGCACTCGTCGAGGGTGCCGGTGGTGCCCTCGGCGGTCCAGCCGGCCGGGATCTCCTGGTCCTCGGGCCAGACGGAGTACTGCTCCTCGTGGTTGAGGACGACGTGGAAGCGGGCGGTGTCGCTGTCGAACACGGTGTTTCCCTTCGGTGGTTTCGGTCGGGTGATCACGGGGGGCACGGGGGGACGGGGACGGGCTCAGCACCCGTCCAGGGCCTCGGCGACGAACCGGGCGATCGCGGCCAGCGGCTCGGGGCGGGTCAGGTCGAAGTGCTCGGCCGCGACCTCGTGCCGGTCGATCCCGCCGGCCGCGTACGGCTCCCAGGCCTCGGCGCCGGGCGCGTCCCCGGACCGGCCGAGGGTCGCGGTGACGTGCAGCACGCGGCCGTCGAACCGTCCGGTCGGGGCGTCCGCCACCGCCCGGACGACGGCCGTCGCGGAGGCGGCGAGGTGGTCGAGCGCGGCGGCGCCGGGGGCGAACCCGCCGCCCTCGCGGCCGAGCAGGTCGGCGACGAGCTCCGCGTCGACGTCCTCGGGTTCCGCGCCCCAGTGTCCGCTCTCGACCGGGTAGGCGTCCAACACGGCCAGCAGGCGCACCTGTTCACCGGCGGCGCGCAGCGCGCAGGCCATGGCGTGCGCGATGTTCCCGCCGGTCGACCAGCCGAGCAGGTGGTAGGGGCCGGCCGGCTGCACCTCGCGGATCCGGTCCACGTAGTCCCCGACCATCGCCGCCAGGTCCGCGGGCCGCTCGGCGCGGCGGTCGAGCCCGCGGGCCTGGAGGCCGTATACCGGGCGGTCCGGCAGCCCGTCGGCGAGGCCGGTGTAGCAGCGGCTGAGGCCGGTCACCGGGTGGACGCAGAACAGCGGCGGCCGGTCGCCCTCACCGCCGAGCCGCACCAGCACCCCGGGGTCCGCGGCCGGGCCGCCGTCCAGCAGGGCGGCCAGTCCGGCCGGGCTCGGGGCGCGGAACAGGTCGGTCAGCTCGGCGGGTTCGCCGAGCTCGGCGCGGATCCGGGTGACGAGGCGGGTGGCCAGCAGGGAGTGGCCGCCGAGGTGGAAGAAGTCGTCCTCCACCCCGACCTCGGGCAGGCCGAGCGCCTCGGCGAACCGCCGGCAGAGCGCCTCCTCGCGGGGGCCCCGGGGCGCGCGGGTGACGCGCACCTCGGCCTCGGGGGCGGGCAGGGCGCCGCGGTCCACCTTGCCGTTGCCGGTCAGCGGCAGCGCGTCGAGCACCACGACGGCCGACGGGACGGTGTACTCCGGCAGGACGGTGCCCAGGTGGCGGCGCAGTTCGGCGCCCGTGACGGCCGCGCCCTCGCGCACCACCGCGTAGCCGACCAGCCTTCGGTCTCCCGGGCGGTCCTCCCGGACCACGGCGACGGCGCCGGTGACGTCCGCGCGGCGCTCCAGCGCCGCCGCCACCTCGCCCGGCTCGATCCGGACTCCGCAGACCTTCACCTGGTCGTCCGCCCGGCCCACGAAGACGAGTCGGCCGTCCGCCGTCCACCGCACGAGGTCTCCCGTGCGGTACATCCGCTCGCCCGGCCCCGCGAAGGGATCCGGGAGGAAGCGCGACGCCGTCAGCCCGGGACGCCCGAGGTAGCCGCGCGCCACCTGCGCCCCGGCGACGTAGAGTTCGCCAGCCACGCCCGCCGGCACCGGCCGCAGCCCGGCGTCCAGCACGTAGACCCGGGTGCCGTCGAGCGGGCGGCCGATGGGCGCCCCGCCGTCCGGCCGCAGCGGCTCGCTGGCGGTCGCGCAGACGGTGGTCTCGGTCGGCCCGTAGGCGTTGATCAGCTCCCGGCCGGGTGCCCACCGCGCCACGAGCTCGCCGGGCAGGGCCTCGCCCGCGACGACCAGGACGGCCAGTCCGCCCAGGTCCGCCGCCGACCGCGCGGGCAGCGTCGCGAGGACGGCGGGCGTGATGACGGCGTGGGTGACACCGCGCTCCGCCAGCACCCGCGCGAGCGGCTCGCCGGACCGCGCGTCGGCGGGCGGCAGCACCAGCGCCGCTCCGGCCAGCAGCGCGTTGGCCCACTCGTAGACGGCCGCGTCGAAGCCCGGCGAGGCCAGCTGGAGCAGCGAGCGGCCCGGACCGAGGCGCAGCTTCGCCGCGGACGCGGCCACCAGGTTGGCGAGGCCGGCGTGCGGGACCTGGACGGCCTTGGGGGTGCCGGTGGAGCCGGACGTGTAGATCAGGTAGGCGGCGTTCTGCGGGTGGACCCGGCTAGGCAGGTCCTCGCTCGGATGTGCCGCCACGACGGCCGTCGTCGTCGGGTCGTCCAGCAGCAGGCACGGCCCGTCGATCCCCGTCGCCGATGTCGTGAGCACCAGCGACGGACGGGCGTCGGCCAGCATGAACTCCACCCGCTGCCACGGATATCCCGGATCCACCGGCAGATACGTCCCACCGGCCTTCAGCACCGCCAGCACGGACACCACAGCGTCTGCGGAGCGAGGCAGCGCCACCGCCACCACCGACTCCGGCCCCACACCCCGCACCACCAGCTCCCGCGCCAACCGGTTCGCCCGCGCGTTCAGCTCACCGAAGCTCACCTCGCGGTCCCCGTCGACCAGCGCCGGCGCGCACGGCTGCTCCGCCGCCCTCGCCTCGAACACCTGGTGGGCGAGCAGGCCGGAGTCCGCAGCGCGCACGGCTCCCGTCCCGTGGGCCAGGAGGGCGGCCCGCTCGGCGGGCTCCAGGAGCTCCAGCGCGCCGACCCGGGCATCCGGGTCCGCCACCATCCCGGACAACAGCCGGACGAACCGGCGGGCGAGCGTCTCCGCCGTCGTGCGGTCGAACAGGTCCGTCGCGAACTCCAGCTCGCCGCCGATCCCGCCCGGCCCGCCGTCGCCGGTCCGGCGCTCCCAGAGGCCGGCCGCGAGGTCGAACTTGGCGTTCGGCAGGTCGACCGGGACCTCCTCGACCTCAAGACCCGGCAGCCCGGCCTCGGACCACGCGTTGTTCTGCAGCACGAGCGCGGTCTGGAAGAGCGGGTGCCGGGCCGCCGACCGGACCGGGTTGAGCACCTCGACCAGCCGCTCGAACGGCACGTCCTGGCTGCCCAGCGCCTCCAGGTCCGCCTCCCGCACCCGGCGCACCAGCTCCCGAACGCTCGGGTCGCCGGAGACGTCGGTGCGCAGCACCAGGGTGTTGGCGAAGAACCCGACCAGGTCATCGAGCGCCTCGTCCGAACGGCCCGCCACCACCGTGCCGACGGGGATGTCCGCCCCGGCCCCGAGGCGGGACAGCAGCAGCGCCCAGCCCGCCCGCAGCACCATGAACAGCGTCGCCCCGGACTCGCGCGCCAGCGCCACCAGTCCCGCGTGCACGTCGGCGGGCACCTCGACGTCCACCGTGTCGCCCGCGAAGGTCGCGACGGCGGGCCTCGGACGGTCCGACGGCAGCGCCAGCTCCTCCGGCAGGTCGCACAAACGGTCCTTCCAGAAGGCGAGCTGACGATCCATCACATCCGGCTCGCCGAGCACCCGGTGCTGCCAGAGCGCGTAGTCGCCGTACTGGACGGGGAGTTCGGACCAGGCCGGAGCCCCGCCACTCGCACGGCGGGTCGTGTACGCGGCGGTCATGTCGCGCAGCAGCGGGCCCATCGACCAGCCGTCGCACGCGATGTGGTGCACCACCAGCAGGAACACGTGCTCGTCCGGTGCGACGCGGAACAGCGAGGCGCGCAGCGGAAGTTCGCGCGCCAGGTCGAATTCGCGCCCGGCCGCGGCGGCGATCCGCCCGGGCAGGTCCTCCGGGGCGCAGTCGGCCGCCTCCCAGGGGACGAGCGGTTCGCCCGTCACCGGCACCACGTGCTGCCAGGGCGAGCCGTCCGCCACCGGGAAAACCGTCCGCAGGCTCTCGTGCCGGCCCACCACGTCCTCCAGCGCCGCCCGCAGCGCCCCCTCGTCCAGTGCCCCCTTCAGCCGCAGCGCGGTCGGCACCGTGTACGTCGAGGCGCTCCCGGTGCCCTCCCACTCGCGCAGGAACCAGAGGCGCTGCTGGGCGTACGAGAGCGGCGTCCGCTCGCCGCGCTCCACCGCGACCAGCGGCTCGTGCGGCGCTGCGGTCCGCGACTGCAGCAGCGCGGCGAGCCGGGCGGCCGTCGGCGCCTGGAACAGGTCACGGATGCCCAGCTCCACGCCGAGCGCCGCCCTGGCCCGGACGAGCAGGCGGATGGCCTGCAGGGAGTGCCCGCCCAGCGCGAAGAAGTCCTCGTCCACACCGACCCTGGGCACGCCCAGGATCTCCGCGAAGAGCCCGGCGAGGAGTTCCTCGCGGGCGTCGCGCGGGGCGTGCGCGACCTGCGCGACGACCGCGGGCGCGGGCAGGGCACGGCGGTCCACCTTGCCGTTGCCCGTCAGCGGCAGCGCCTCCAGCACCACGACGGCCGACGGCACCGCGTACTCCGGCAGCACCGACGCGACCTCGCCGCGCACGGCGGTGGCATCGGGTGAGGCTCCCGCGGCCGGGACGACGTAGCCGACGAGCCTCCGGTCCCCAGGGCGGTCCTCCCGGACCACCGCGACCGCGGCGACGACGTCCGCACAGCGCTCCAGCGCCGCCGACACCTCCCCCAGCTCGATCCGGTAGCCGCGCACCTTCACCTGATCGTCCGACCGTCCCACGAAGGCGAGTTGGCCGTCCGGCAGCCACCGCACCACATCGCCCGTGCGGTACATCCGCTCCCCCGGACCGGCGAAAGGATCCGGGAGGAAGCGCGACGCCGTCAGCCCGGGGCGGCCCAGATAGCCGCGCGCCACCTGCGCCCCGGCGAGGTACAACTCGCCCGCCACCCCCACCGGCACCGCACGCAGCCCCGCATCCAGCACGTAGGCCCGCGTGTTCGTCGTCGCCCGGCCCAGGACCGGCGAACCGGCCGCCGACAGCGGCGTCATCACCGTGTCGACGGTGCACTCGGCCGGTCCGTACGCGTTGTGCGCGACCAGGCCGGGCGTCGCGCGCAGCCGCTCCCACAGCGGTGCCGGGAGCGCCTCGCCGCCCAGGAGCAGGGTCCGCACGACGGGCAGGCCCTCGGCCGGATCCGGCCGGAGCAGCCCCTCCTCGACCAGTTCCGCCGCGTAGGCAGGCGTGGTGTCCAGCAGGTCGACGCCCGCGCGGCGCAGGTCGGCCACGGCGGCGGGGCCGTCCCGGCGGGTCTCCTCGTCCAGCACGTACAGCTCGTGTCCGAGGAACAGCGCGCTCAGCGACTGCCAGCTCGCGTCGAAGGAGGACGACGACGTGCTCGCGACGCGGGCCCGGGAGCGGCCCGTCGCGGCGAGGTGGTCGGCCAGCACCGAGCGGTCGAGGTGCCGGGCGAGGTTGGCGAGGCCGGCGTGCGGGACCTGGACGGCCTTGGGGGTGCCGGTGGAGCCGGACGTGTAGATCAGGTAGGCGGCGTTCTGCGGGTGGACCCGGCAGGGCAGGTCCTCACTTCCATGCGCCGCCACGGCATCCATCACCGTCGGGTCGTCGAGCAGCAGGCACGGCCCGTCGATCCCCAGCGCCGACGTGGTCAGCACCAGCGACGGACGGGCGTCCGCCAGCATGAACTCCACCCGCTGCCGCGGATACCCCGGATCCACCGGCAGATACGTCCCACCGGCCTTCAGCACCGCCAGCACGGACACCACGGCATGCATCGAGCGGGGCAGGGCCACCGCCACCACCGACTCCGGCCCCACGCCCCGCACCACCAGCTCGCGAGCCAGCCGGTTCGCCCGCGCGTTCAGCTCACCGAAGCTCAGCTCGTGGTCGCCGAACACCAGAGCGCGTTCGGCCGGGCGCGTCCTCGCCTGCTGCTCGAAGAGCCGGTGCACCGGCTCGGCGTCGGGCTCGGGCGCCACGGCACCGGCCCACTCCTCCAACTGGTCTCGCTCCGAGTCCTCCAGGAGCCCCAGCGCGCCCACCCGGGTGTCCGGGTCCGCCACCATCCCGGACAACAGCCGGACGAACCGCCGGGCGAGCGTCTCCGCCGTCGAGCGGTCGAACAGGTCCGTCGCGAACTCCAGCTCGCCGCCGATCCCGCCCGGCCCGCCGGCCGCCGACGTCAGCTCCCAGCAGTCCACCGACAGGTCGAACTTGGCGATCCGGTGCTCGACCGGAACGTCCTCGGTCTCCAGTCCGGGCAGGTCCAGCTCGGACCAGGTGGTGTTCTGGAGGATCAGCAGCGTCTGGAAGAGCGGGTGCCGGGCCGCCGACCTGGCCGGGTTCAGGACCTCGACCAGGCGCTCGAACGGCACGTCCTGACTGCCCAGCGCGTCCAGGTCCGCCTCGCGGACCCGGCGCAGCAACTCGCGCACACTCGGATCGCCCGACAGATCCGTCCGCAGCACCAGCGTGTTGACGAAGAACCCGATCAGCTCGTCCAACGCCTCGTCCGACCGGCCCGCCACCACCGTGCCCACGGGGATGTCGGTGCCGGCGCCCAGCCGCGACAGCAGCAGCGCCCACCCCGCCCGCAGCACCATGAACAGCGTCGCACCACTCTCACGAGCCAGCGCCACCAGCCCGGCGTGCACGTCGGCGGGTATCGCGAGGTCCACGGTGTCGCCCGCGAAGGTCGCGACGGCGGGCCTCGGACGGTCCGACGGCAGCGCCAGCTCCTCCGGCAGGCCGGCCAGCCGCTCGCGCCAGAAGTCGAGTTGACGGTTCATCAGTGAATCGGAGTCATCCTCCTCACCCAGCACGCCGCGCTGCCAGAGCGCGTAGTCGCCGTACTGGACGCCGAGTTCGGACCACGCCGGGGGCTCGCCCGTCCCGCTGCGGGCCGCGTACGCGGCGGTGAGGTCGCGCAGCAGCGGTTCCATCGACCAGCCGTCGCACGCGATGTGGTGCATCACCAGCAGGAACACGTGCTCATCGGGAGCGATCCGGAACAGCCAGGCCCGGAGCGGGAGTTCGCTCGCGAGGTCGAAGACGCCGTGCACGGCCCCGTCGATCAGGCCGGTGACGGCCTCCGCCGCACACGCCACGCTCTCCCAGGGCACGAGCGGCTCGCCCGTCACCGGCACCACGTGCTGCCACGGCACGCCGTCGACGACCGGGAACACCGTCCGCAGGCTCTCGTGCCGGCCCACCACGTCCTCCAGCGCCGCCCGCAAAGCGCCCTCGTCCAGCGCGCCCCGCAGCCGGACGGTCAGCGGCATCGCGTACGTCGCCGTCCGGGCCTCGCTGTCCACGGTCCCGAGGAACCAGAGGCGCTGCTGGGCGTGCGACAGCGGGAGCCGCTCGGGGCGCTCGACGGGCCGCAGCGGCGGCCTCGGGTCGACCTCGCCGCGCTGGTCGAGCAGAGCGGTCAGCCCGGCCACGGTCGGCGCCTGGAACAGGTCGCGGATGCCCAGCTCCACGCCGAGCACCGAGCGGACCCGGGCGACGAGGCGCATGGCCAGCAGCGAGTGCCCGCCGAGCGCGAAGAAGTCGTCCTCCACACCGACCTGCGCACGGCCCAGCACCTGCTCGAACAGCCCGCACAGCACCTCCTCCCGCGCGTCCCGGGGCGCCCGCGTGACATGCACCTCGGCCTCCGGCGCGGGCAACGCACGGCGGTCCACCTTGCCGTTGCCGGTCAGCGGCAGCGCCTCCAGCAGCACGACGGCCGACGGCACCGCATACTCCGGCAGGAGCGCACCGAGCTCGCGCCGCACCTCGGCACCCGTCACGGCCGCGCCCTCGCGCGCCACCGCGTACCCGACGAGCCGCCGGTCTCCCGGGCGGTCCTCCCGGACCACCGCGACCGCGGCGACGACGCCCGCACAGCGCTCCAGCGCCGCCGACACCTCACCGAGCTCGATCCGGAACCCGCGCACCTTCACCTGGTCGTCCGCCCGCCCCAGGAAGGCGAGTTGGCCGTCCGGCAGCCACCGCACCACATCACCAGTCCGGTACATCCGCTCCCCCGGACCACCGAACGGGTCCGGCAGGAACCGCGACGCCGACAGCCCGGGGCGGCCCAGGTAGCCGCGCGCCACCTGCGCCCCGGCGAGGTACAACTCGCCTGCCACGCCCACCGGCACCGGACGCAGCCCCACGTCCAGCACGTAGGCCCGCGTGTTCGTCGTCGCCCGCCCGAGCAGCGGCCCGTCGGTGTCGCCGAACCACGCCGCCAGCGCGTCCACGGTGTTCTCCGTCGGGCCGTAGGTGTTCTGCCCGGTCCACCCCGGCGCGTCCAGCATCCGGCGCCACAGCGACTCCGGCAGCGCCTCGCCGCCGACCACGAGGGTCCGGGGCGAGCGCGGGTCCGCCTCCAGCAGGCCCTGCTCGACCAGTTCGGCGGCGTAGCCCGGCGTCGTCTCCAGCAGTTCGATGCCTTCCCGCCCGATGTACTCGGCCAGTCGGGCGGCGTCGCGGCGGTCGTCGTCGTCCGTCAGATGCAGTTCGTGGCCGAGGAACAGCCCGAGCACCGGGGTCCAGCTGGAGTCGAAGGCCAGCGGCGCGGTCGAGATCATGCGGATCCGGGTGGCGCCCGAGCGGGCCCGGTGACCGGCGAAGGTCACGCGCTCGTAGTGGTGGCAGAGGTTGGCGAGGCTGCCGTGGTCGATCACGACGCCCTTGGGCCGGCCCGTCGAACCCGACGTGTAGATGACGTACGCCGCGTGCCGCGGAGCCAGGGCCACCGCGAGGTCCTCATCGCCGTGCCGCGCCACCGCCTCGTCGTCGAGCAGCAGTTGAGCGACCTGCGGATAGCCGGCGCCCAGCTCCCGATCGGTGACCAGCGCCTCCGGAGCCGCGTCCGCCAGCATGAACTCCACCCGCTCACGCGGATACTCCGCGTCGATCGGCAGATACGTACCACCCGCCTTCAGCACCGCCAGCAGCGCCACCACCGACTCCACCGACCGCGGCAACAGCACCGCGACCCGCACCTCCGGCCCCACACCCCGCGCCACCAGCTCACGCGCCACCCGGTTCGCCCGCGCGTTCAGCTCACCGAAGGTCCAGGCCCGGCCGCCGAACACCAGTGCCCGCTCGTCCGGGCGGCTCCGGGCCTGCTCCTCGAATAGCCGGTGCACCGGTTCACGGTCCACGGCCGGCTCGACGACACCGGCCCACTCCTCCAGCAACCGGTGCCGCTCCGACGGCTCCAGCACCTCCAGCGCCCCCACCCGGACGTCCGGCTCCGCCGCCATCGCCGCGAGCACCCGGACGAAACGGCGGGCCAGGTCCTCGGCGGTCGACCGGTCGAACAGGTCGCTCGCGTACTCCAACTGACCGCCGAGCCCGACCGGTTCACCCGTCGGGCCCGCCTTCTCCCAGAAGTCGACGGACAGGTCGAACTTCGCGATCCGGTGGTCCACCGGGATCTCGTCGACCCGCAGGCCCGACAGCCCCGGCTCGGACCACGCGTTGTTCTGCAGGATCAGCATGGTCTGGAAGAGCGGGTGGCGGGCCGCCGACCTGGCCGGGTTCAGCACCTCGACCAGGCGCTCGAACGGCACGTCCTGACTGCCCAGCGCATCCAGGTCCGCCTCCCGCACCCGGCGCAGCAACTCGCGCACGCTCGGATCGCCCGACAGATCCGTCCGCAGCACCAGCGTGTTGACGAAGAACCCGATCAGCTCGTCCAACGCCTCGTCCGACCGGCCCGCCACCACCGTGCCGATCGGAATGTCCGCCCCGGCGCCCAGCCGCGACAGCAGCAGCGCCCACCCCGCCCGCAGCACCATGAACAGCGTCGCCCCGGACTCCCGCGCCAGCGCCACCAACCCGGCGTGCACCTCCGCCGGCACCGCCACGTCGACCACGCCGCCGGCGAAGCCCGGTTCGAGGGGCCGCGGCCGGTCGGTGGGCAGCGTGAGCTCCTCCGGCAGGCCGGACAGCCGCGAGCGCCAGAAGTCGAGCTGACGGTTCGCCAAGGACTCGGAATCGTCCTCCGCGCCCAGCACACCGCGCTGCCAGAGCGCGTAGTCGCCGTACTGCACCGGGAGTTCGGACCACCCCGGAGCGTCGCCGGTCGTGCTGCGGGTGGCGTGGGCGGCGGCGAGGTCACGCAGCAGCGGTCCCATCGACCAGCCGTCGCACGCGATGTGGTGCACCACGAGGAGCAGCACGTGCTCCTCCGGGGCGATCCTGAACAGCCAGGCCCGGAGCGGGAGTTCATTCGCGAGGTCGAAGCCGTGGCCGGACGCCGCCGCCAGCCGCTCGTCGAGCTCCTCCCGGCCGCACGCAGACACCTCCCACGGGACGAGCGGTTCGCCCGTCACCGGCACGACCTGCTGCCACGGCACGCCGTCGACGACCGGGAACACCGTCCGCAGGCTCTCGTGCCGGCCCACCACGTCCTCCAGCGCCGCCCGCAGCGCACCCTCGTCCAGCACGCCCCGCAGTCGCAGCGCGGTCGGCACCGTGTACGTCGAGGCGCCGCTCGCCCGTTCCCACTCGCGCAGGAACCAGAGGCGCTGCTGGGCGTACGAGAGCGGGAGCCGCTCGGGCCGCTCGACGGGCCGTAGCGGCGGCCGCGGGACCACCGCGCCGCGCTGGTCGAGCAGGGCGGTCAGCCCGGCCACGGTCGGCGCCTGGAACAGGTCGCGGATGCCCAGCTCCACGCCGAGCACCGAACGGACCCGGCTGACCAGCCGCGTCGCCAGCAGGGAGTGCCCGCCCAGCTCGAAGAAGTCGTCCTCCACTCCGACCCGAGGCCGCCCGAGCACCTGCTCGAACAGCCCGCATAGCACCTCCTCCCGCGCGTCCCGGGGCGCCCGCGTGACGTGCACCTCGGCCTCCGGCGCGGGCAGGGCGCGGCGGTCCACCTTGCCGTTCCCCGTCAGCGGCAGCGCCTCCAGCACCACCACCGCCGACGGCACCGCATACTCCGGCAGCGCCGACGCCGCCTCCCTGCGCACGGCGGCGGGATCCGGCACGGCTCCGGCGGCGGGGACGACGTACGCCACGAGCCGGCGGTCCCCCGGGCGGTCCTCCCGGACCACGGTGACGGCGGCCGAGACCTCCGCGCAGCGCTCCAGCGCCGCCGACACCTCGCCCAGCTCGATCCGGAACCCGCGCACCTTCACCTGGTCGTCCGCCCGGCCCAGGAACACGAGTTGGCCGTCCGCCGTCCACCGCACCAGGTCCCCGGTACGGTACATCCGCTCCCCCGGACGGCCGAACGGATCCGGCAGGAACCGTGACGCCGAGAGCCCGGGGCGCCCGAGGTAGCCGCGCGCCACCTGCGCCCCGGACACGTACAGCTCCCCGATCACCCCGGCCGGCACCGGACGCAGCGCGGCGTCCAGCACGTAGGCCCGCGTGTTCGTCGTCGCCCGGCCCAGCACCGGCGACGGCGCGACGGCGAACCACGCCATCAGCGCGTCCACGGTGTTCTCCGTCGGGCCATAGGTGTTCTGTCCGGTCCACCCCGGCGTCGCCAGCACGCGCCGCCAGAGCGACTCCGACACCGCCTCGCCGCCGACGTTCAGCATGCGCGCGAAGCCGGACTCCCCGTCCAGGAGCCCCTGTTCGACCAGTTCCGCCGCGTAACCCGGAGTGGTGTCGAGGAACTCGACCCGGGCCCGCTCCAGGTACTCCACCAGTCGCGCGGCGTCGCGGCGGGTCTCGTCGTCCAGCAGGTGCAGCTCGTGGCCGACGAACATGGCCAGCAGCGCCACCCAGCACGAGTCGAACGCGAGCGGGGCCGTCGTGGCGACGCTCGCCCGCTCCCGGCCGGTAGCGGCCAGCAGTTCGGCGTAGGTGGTGACCTCGTAGTGGTGGCAGAGGTTGGCGAGGCTGCCGTGGTCGATCACGACGCCCTTCGGCCGGCCCGTCGAACCCGACGTGTAGATGACGTACGCCGCGTGCCGCGGAGCCAGGGCCACCCCGAGGTCCTCATCAGCGTGCCGCGCCACCGCCTCGTCGTCGAACAGCAGTTGAGCGACACCCGGATACCCGGCGCCCAGCTCCCGATCGGTGACCAGCACCTCCGGAGCCGCGTCCGCCAGCATGAACTCCACCCGCTCACGCGGATACTCCGCGTCGATCGGCAGATACGTACCACCCGCCTTCAGCACCGCCAGCAGCGCCACCACCGACTCCACCGACCGCGGCAACAGCACCGCGACCCGCACCTCCGGCCCCACACCCCGCGCCACCAGCTCACGCGCCACCCGGTTCGCCCGCGCATTCAGCTCGCCATAGCTCAGTTCCCGCTCTTCACAGACCAGAGCGCGCTCGTCCGGGCTCGTCCGCGCCTGCCGCTCGAACAGCCGGTGCACCGGTTCGGGGTCGGCCGCCGGCTCGACGACACCGGCCCACTCCTCCAGCAACCGGTGCCGCTCCGACGGCTCCAGCACCTCCAGCGCACCCACCCGGACGTCCGGATCGGCCACCATCTCCGCCAGCACCCGGACGAACCGCTCCACCAGCCCCTCGGCCGTCGACCGGTCGAACAGGTCGCTCGCGTACTCCAACTGACCGCCGAGGCCGGCCGGCTGCCCGTCCTCGGCGAAGTGCTCCCAGGCGTCCAGGGACAGGTCGAACTTGGAGATCCGGTGGTCCACCCGGAACTCCTCGGTCTCCAGGCCCGGCAGCCGCAAGGTCGTCCAGGAGTTGTTCTGCAGGACCACCATGGTCTGGAAGAGCGGGTGCCGGGCCGCCGACCGGACCGGGTTCACCACCTCGACCAGCCGCTCGAACGGCACCTCCTGGCGCCCGAAGGCGTCCAGGTCCGCCTCCCGCACCCGGCGCAGCAGCTCGCGCACGCTCGGATCGCCCGACAGATCCGTCCGCAGCACCAGCGTGTTGACGAAGAAGCCGATCAGCTCGTCCAACGCCTCGTCCGACCGGCCCGCCACCACCGTGCCGATCGGAATGTCCGCCCCGGCGCCCAGCCGCGACAGCAGCAGCGCCCACCCCGCCCGCAGCACCATGAACAGCGTCGCGCCGCACTCCCGCGCCAGCGCCACCAGCCCGGCGTGCACGTCGGCGGGTACCGCGAGGTCCACGGTGTCGCCCGCGAAGGTCGCGACGGCGGGCCTCGGACGGTCCGACGGCAGCGCCAGCTCCTCCGGCAGGCCCTCCAGCCGCTCGCGCCAGAAGTCGAGCTGACGGTCCATCAGTGAGCCGGGATCGTCCTCCTCGCCCAGCACCTCCCGCTGCCACAGCGCGTAGTCCCCGTACTGCACCGGGAGTCGCGACGACCAGACCGGCGCCTCGCCCGTCGCGCCACGCGCGTCGTACGCGGCGGCCAGGTCACGCAGCAGCGGCCCCATCGACCAGCCGTCGCACGCGATGTGGTGCACGACGAGCAGGAACACGTGCTCCTGCGGCGCCATCCGGAACAGCGAGGCCCGCAGGGGCAGTTCGCGCGCCAGGTCGAAGGCCCGGGCCACGGTCGCGTCGACCAGCCCGGTCAGCTCCCGCTCGGCACACTCCCGCACCTCCAGCGGCACCAGCGGCACCAGCGGCTCGCCCGTCACCGGCACGACCTGCTGCCACGGCACGCCGTCCACCGCGGGGAAGACCGTCCGGAGGCTCTCGTGCCGCCCCACCACGTCCTCCAGCGCCGCCCGCAGCGCCCCCTCGTCCAGCGCACCCCGCAGCCGCACCGCGACGACCTCGTTGTAGACGGCCGCGCCCTCCTCCAACTCCCGGAGGAACCACAGGCGTTGCTGCGCGTACGAGAGCGGGAGCAGCTCGGGGCGCGCCATCGCCTGCAACGGTGCCCGCTTCTCCGCCGCGCCGCTGTCGAGCAGTTCGGCCACGCCCGCGACGGTCGAGGCGTCGAAGAAGTCCCGGATGCCGATCTCCACCCCGAAGACCGCCCGGATCCGCCCGAGCAGCCAGGTGGCCAGCAGCGAGTGCCCGCCGAGGTCGAAGAAGTCGTCCTCCACCCCGACCCGCGGCCGCTCCAGCACCTGCTCGAACAGCCCGCACAGCACCTCCTCGCGCGCCGTCCGAGGCACTCGGGGCTCACTGGCGAAGGGCTGGTCGGGGTTGGTCGGCATGGTGTCACCTCAGCGGGATCGTGGGGCTTCGGGGGCTCCCTGGCAGGCGGGCGCAGGGGCATCACAAGGGGAAGGGCACGCGGCACAGCGCGCGCGGACGGACGGCCGGGCACCGCCGAAGCCGTCGCAGCGCATCATGGCCCGAGGGGCCGGGCGTCCACCAGGGCCGTGGCCGGCGGTCAGCCGAGCGCCAGGACGAACTCGACCTCCGGCGGCTCACCGGCGTCCGGGGCGTGCCGGGCGAGCGCCTCGCACACCGCCCGCCGCCAGTCCTCCGAGACGGCGGGCGGCACCAGTTGCTGACGGCACCCCGCGCCCGGCGCCGCGGCGGGCACCGCGACCCGGTAGTGCGCCTGCTCGTCCGCGTCCAGTCCCGGGAACCACGCGTCGTAGTCACCCGGCCGGCCGTCCAGGCTCCAGCGCAGCCGGACGGGCCGCCCGTGCCGTTCGGCCAGCCGGTGGACGGCCTCCGGGTCGAGGCCGGGCGCACCCGGCCCGTCGACCGGCTCCGCCCGGCGTGCCGCGTGCAGCCGGCGGGCCTCGCCCAGGCGGGCGTTGGCGATCCCGCTGACGCCGAACGCCGCGGCGTCGCCCGCCAGCAGCCAGTCGAGCTCGTCGAGCCCGATCCGGGCGGCGGGCCGCCACGGGCCGGCCTCCGCCGGGGCCGGGCAGCCCACGTGCAGGACGGCGTCGTAGCGGAACAGCGTCATCTCGGTGGGCGCCGCGCCCAGGCGCGGGGCGAGCTCCACCGCCGTGATCGCCGGGAAACGCCGCGGCAGGTCCGCCAGGTAGCCGGGGTCGACGCTCAGCTCGACGTCACCGGCGAGTTCGACCGCCACGTGGTCCAGGCGCAGGCCGCTGCGCGGTCCCGGTTCCCGCCGCAGCTCGTGCTTGAGCACCGCGAAGTGCTCCAGCAGGCGGGAGTCCCGCAGGTCGCCGAGGAACACGTGCCCGCCGGGCGCCATCCGGGGCAGCGTCGCGGCGATCACCGACTCCAGGTACGCCACCGAAGGGAAGTACTGGACGACCGAGTTGACGACGGCGGTGTCGTACCCGCCCGGCGCCGCGGCCGGCGGGGCGGGCACGTCGGCCGCGGCCTCCGCCACCGTGATCACGGCCTCCGGCCCGCCCCGGCGCAGGTCGTCGCCCAGCCGGCGCAGCAGGCGCACCGCCTCGGCGGAGAAGTCCGTCGCGGTGTACTCGCGGACACCGAGCCGCTCGACCAGCGGCCGCGCGAGCAGCCCGGTGCCGGCGCCGATCTCCAGGACGGCGCGGGGCCCGAGCCGGGCGAGCCGCTCCACCGTGGTGTCCACCCACTCGGCCATGTGCGCGGCGCCGATCGGCCGGCCGGTGAAGCTGTCCGTCCACCCCGCCAGCCGGCCCGCCTCCGGACCGTCGTCGTCCGCGACCAGCCCGTACGCGTCCTCGAACACGGCCTGCCAGGACTCGACCACGACGGCCTCGTCGTCCTCGTCACCCGCCGGCCCGGGTTCGGGCAGCACCTCGACGAGCAGCCGCCGCGCCCCGGCCCCGTCGGCCCGCACGGTCACCGCCCGCACCGGCACCAACGGGGCCAGCGCGGCGGCGACCACGCCGGACAGGTCCGGCCGGGCGTCGTTCTCGTGCTCACGCTCTCGCACTGACACAGCATCAACTCCGGGATCGGGGTGCCGGAAACGGAGGTCCGCCCGCGAACGGCGGGCCACTGCTGCGCCATTTACCTGGAGCCACGAACGGTCTGTCAATCGATCACCGCGCCCCCCGGTTGCCAAACCCCAACGCCCCCGGATGGAAACCCCGCCCCCCCGCGGCCGACCCCCCCCCCCACCAGCGACCCACCCGGACCCGCCCCGAC